>JAWAXC010000094.1 GCA_038897115.1 Sulfolobales archaeon
AAAGTGGTTACAGCAATGCCTGTGGATGCTGTTACATAGTTGCTAACAGCTGTAACCGCTTTCACGGGATCGAATACCTTTAGATATACAAGAAGATCTATATCTACTGGTGCATTATCCTTGGTTATACATGTCTGCGGAGGTATATCTATAACGAACTCCCTGAGATCCACCCTCTGTGCTGTATCTATGATGGGTACCAGGAATACTAGTCCAGGGCCTCTAACACCGATCATCCTTCCGAGTCTGAAAACCACTAGCCTCTCATATTCTGGTACAATCCTTATAGATCTGGCGAGTATGATTAGAATTATTATTAAAGCGAATATTATTAGCACAAGGCTCACAGGGTCTAGGGGCATGTGATGCCACCTATCTATATAGCCTCTGCAGATTTAAACCTTTGATCATATGGTCTATTCCTCATATATCTTTACCCTCAGTATAAGGCCCTCTACAGATACCACCACTACCTTAGAGCCAGAAGGTATCTTCCCCGAGACAGAGTATGCTGTCCAGTCCTCCCCAGCTACATATACAACACCTGGGCTTGTCTCGCTGATATCTGTTTTGGCTATCCCGATTTTTCCGATGAGCATCTCCTCCGGCTTATATCTCTTCATCCTAATAGTCTGTGCCGCTTTATACACTATAAAACCTATGATCCCTGCGAATGATGTTATTAGAATAGCTATGGCTATCACATCTACACTTAGAGTCCCTGGGGGCCTCTGGGTGATAAGCATATATATCCCGAGGCCGAGCATTATAGCTCCTGCAATGCCAAAAGCTCCTAGGCCTGGGGTTATAAGTTCTATGATCACCAGCACCATGCCAGATAGTAGCAATGCTATTGAAAGCAGATCTGGAGGTACTATGCTCATACCATAGAGTGCTAGAAGTATTAATAGGGCTCCCGCGATTGCGTACCCCTGGAAGCCTGTTATAAAGATCTCTGCTAGTATTAGGTAGAACCCTATTGTAAGTATTAGAGAGGATATAAGGGGGTCAGATAGTATCGAGATCAGCTCTTCGAAGTAGCCCTTTCTATATGTCTCTACAATCGAGAGATTCTCAGCGGATAGCACATCCCCCAACTCCTTAGCAGGGAGTGCAATGCCCATGGAGATAGCCTCTCTATCTGTTAGGGTTAGGCTCTCCCTCACAAACCTCTCAGCGATCCTCACCTTCTCAGGATCTCCATATGCTCTCTCAGCTAAAGCTCTGAAGCGGGATGCAACATAGTTGACGGTCTTATCATCAGATGGTATGGGCTTAGCAGCACCTATAGAGCTCCCAGGAGCCATATAGATCTTGCCACATGCTAGGGAAACCATGGAGGCTGCTGATACAGCCTTCCCACCAGGTGGTATATATGCTATGCATTTAACACCCGAGGATATCAAGACCTCTGAGATCCTATCTGCAGAAGCTACATAGCCTCCATAGCTATCCACGATCAATATAACAGAGAATCCCCCCTCCCTAGCATCCCCTACAGCCCTCTCTATAAGAGATGCCATGCCCCCATCTATATTACCTCTAACCTCCACAGCTAGAGCAGCATTGCTCTGGCTAAACTCTAGGGAGGATGAAATATGCTGGTAAACACCTATAAGAGTTATTATCAGGAATAGCATGATAAACCTAGGGCTTATCATCAAATCCCCACCCCTGTATATAATGGTAAGAACCATATCTATTACTAAGTTAATGTTTTATCCATATGACCCCTCCCCAGCTTTAGGACTAAGTTTCTGCTAGGATCTCGTGTTTATCCCTTATTGGATTACCCATTATCAAGCTGGTGAACGTTCAACAAGCTTTAACAAGCCCCCGAGAAACTATTGTATCGGTGATCCTTGTGAAGCTGGTGGATGCATATATATTTCTCGAGAGGTTGAGGGATCTATTGTATTCGCTTCTGGAACAGAGGGATCGTGCTAGAGAGTCTGGGCTTGAGGTGATCCCTCTGAGAGAAGCTGTTCCCCTGGTGAAGTATGGGTTCATATCTATGTTCAAGGGCGGTGTAATCATGGATGTTACCAGCGATAAGCAGGCTGAGATAGCTGAGGATGCCGGTGCCGTGGGTGTGATGGTTCTCGATAAACTCCCCTACGATGTTAGGATGGCTGGTGGTGTTGCTAGGACAGCAGATCTCAGGGTGATCGAATCTGTTATGAATACAATCACAATACCTGTCTCGGCTAAGTGTAGGATAGGGCATTCCGAGGAGGCAAGGCTTCTCGAGGAGATAGGGGTTGACTTGATAGATGAGAGCGAGGTCCTCACACCTGTTGATGAGAAGGCCCATATAGATAAATGGGCTTTCAAAACACCCTTTGTCAACGGTGCCAGGAATCTTCCAGAGGCTCTGAGGAGGATCTATGAGGGCGCATCTATGATCAGAACTAAGGGCGAGCCTGGGACTGGGAATGTTGCTGAGGCTGTTAAGCATATGAAGCTCGTTAACAGGGATATAGCGATGCTTAGGGGCCACTACCTGAGAGGGGATTACGAGGCTATATGGGTATATTCTAAGGAGAATAGCGTTCCATACGAGCTTACCCTCCTAACAGCTAGGCTTGGAAGGCTGCCCGTGGTTAACTTCGCAGCAGGAGGCATAGCTACTCCCGCAGATGCTGCGCTCATGATGTGGCTAGGTGCTGATGGTGTGTTCGTTGGTTCTGGGATATTTAAGAGCAGCGATCCAGAGGCAAGGGCTAGGGCTATCGTGCTTGCAACCTCATTCTACGACGATCCCGAGGCGGTTGTTGAGGCCCAGAAGATGGTTTCTGAGAAGCAGGCTATGATGGGGATAGATATAAGGAGCTTGAAGCCTGAGCAGCTTATGCAGGTTAGGGGTGTGTGATTTGAGGGTAGGTGTTCTAGCCCTCCAAGGGGATTTCCTAGAGCATGCAGAGATCCTCAGGGAGCTGGGTGTGGAAGCGGTATATGTTAAAAAGCCCGGAGACCTAGCAGGGATCGACGCCCTCATAATACCTGGGGGAGAATCGACAACCATTGGAAACCTGATCTCGGCGAGGAATCTTGGCGAGCCCATAGCAGAGCTAGCAAGATCCGGCGTCCCGATTATGGGAACCTGTGCAGGGGCTATACTGCTTGCTAGAAAAATCGTTGATAGAGTGGTTGGGGAGACCAAGCAATATAGGCTGGGGCTAATGGATATAGGGGTTGTTAGAAACGCCTTCGGGAGGCAGAGAAACTCCTTCACAGCGAGGATAAGCCTTGAGGGTGTGGGAGAGGTTAGTGCTGCATTCATAAGAGCCCCCGCTATTGTCGAGGCTTGGGGTGGTGCGAGGATACTGGGATACATAGATCATCCAGTTGCTGGTAGAGTAGGGGTGGCTGCTCAGCAGGGAAGCATGCTAGCCCTATCATTCCACCCGGAGATAGCTGGTGATAGGAGGATCTATAGCTATTTCCTAGACCTTGCTAGAAGATAGCGGGCATGTTCTTTGGATAGCGCTGTGCTTAGATGCAGCAGGTGTGGCAGGGATCTAGGTGATAGCTATTTCCAGCCTAGATGCCCATTCTGCAGAGGATTACCCCTTATAACCTATGAGGATCCTAGGTTCAGACCAGATCCATCTATGCCTGGTATATGGAGATATAGCTCCCTACTCCCACAGCTTAGCACGAAGATCTCTAGGGGTGAGGGGTTAACACCTATCTCGAAGATCGGTGGTATATATGTTAAGAATGAGAGGTTCAACCCAACTGGTAGCTATGCTGATAGAGCCTCAGCGGTTATAGCCTCCTACATAGCTAGCCTGGGGTTTAAAAGGGTTGCTATTAGATATGAGGAGGCTTTCACAAGATCTATGGCTTATTATTTAACAAGCTCAGAGGCTTCCCAGGCTATATTCTGCATTGAAGATCCTCTAGGGGTTAGTGTTGATGATTTCCTCTACCTCTTTAAAAGGGGGGAGATCTCCACATGCTCTAAAAACCATGAGGCAGTTGTTATAGAGTATTCGAATCCCCTCACAGTTGAGGGGCTCAAAACGATATTGTTTGAGCTATATGAGAGGAGGATAAGATCCAAGTATGTTGTTGCACCAGCTAAAACAGGGATACTCGCGATCTCCCTTGCAAAGGCTATACAAGACCTAGAGGAGGCGGGTTTAGATGCTGATTACGAGGTTATTGCTGCCATCAAGAAAGGAGATCCTGTGCCCGAGGTTATAGGAGATATAGGGCGTATCAAGCTGGTGGAGGTCGACGAGGCCGATATAATAGAGAGTCTCAAGAAACTTACAGGCAGGGGGATATATACAGCGCCGATATCAGCTGTTGGATACCATGTTGCAAGCCAGCTTGGCGATGCTATCGCTATAATAACTATAGGCTATAGAACATCTAGTGGGAAGCGTGGGGGCGAGCTCAGAGGTGTTGTTATGAAAACCCTTGAGAGGCTTGGAAAGGCTACTGCTTATGAGATATGGAGGGAGAACCGGAGATATTCATTAAGAGGTATATACAAGGCTGT
Source organism: Sulfolobales archaeon (assembly GCA_038897115.1). NCBI lineage: Archaea > Thermoproteati > Thermoproteota > Thermoprotei > Sulfolobales > Sulfolobales archaeon. The sequence continues at coordinate 4,514 of JAWAXC010000094.1, forward strand.
TAGGAGCTTGGCTGAGGAGGGTATAATATGTGAGGAAGTAGTTGCTGAGGGTAATAGGAAGGTGAGACGATACAGACTCTGTTAATAGATCTAGACGCTCTATTGATTCTATTTTAGAAACACTTATACCCCCTATAGATTAGATCCTTTGGCGATATGTTTTGGAACCGCTTCAACTGATCCTATTGATAGTCGCTATCGAGCTAGCTCTATATGGGCTTGCATCCTCGTCTCCACAGGTTAGGAGGGTATTTGAAAGGGTCGGCCTCGACCCGATCCCACTAGGTGTTCTTCTTAAGAAGAGAGGCTCAGCCGATGCTCTGAACATCTTCCTAGGATCTAGGAGGGCTAGGATATTCTTCACCATAGGCATACCTATGATGGTTATATCTATGGCTCTATTCTATATATTTGTATATATAGTTGGTATTGAATTCGTGGCTAGGTTTCTAAGAGCTGTTTCCAGCGGTGGTGAGACGCCGCAGTCCCCTCTGATCCCGATTATCCCTGGGATCACGATAACCGGTGAGGATATCATATACCTCCTCATAGCGATAGGTGTGAGCGTAACTATTCATGAGCTGGGGCATGCCATAGCTGCTAAGGCTGAGGGGATGAGGATTAAGAGCTATGGTGCGGGGCTAATACTATTTATACCCCTAGCATTTGTGGAGCTCGAGGAGGAGGATCTGTTGAGGGGCGTTAAGACAGCGGCGGGGAGGATCCTCTCAGCCGGTATATTTATGAATATACTGTTGTTCGCAGCATCAGCAGGGGGTATAATAGGCATCACATACCTCGCCCCCCTAGCAGGGGTTTCACAGGGTATAATAGTTGAGGGTGTTGAGAAGGGCTCTGTAGCTGAGGCCAGCGGTGTCGAGCCAGGGCTTCTACTTCTAAGCATAAATGGAACCCCTATAAGGGGGTTGGAGGATTTTATGAGGTATAGGCAGAGTATAGCCTCTGATAAGGGTATCTACCTATTGATTGAGGGTATATATCCGAATGGATCTAGATATAGCGCTCTAATCTATAAGCCAGCTAATGTCACAAGGCTCGGCATATATCTGAGCGTAGCCCCTCTAGCCCTCGGCCTCTCGATGGGTGCTCTGGTTAGCATCAACGATCATGGCTATGTAAGGCTATACTGGCTTGAAAATGTGATTAGGGCCCTCCTATGGATCTCGATCATAAATATAAGCCTAGCCGTTATAAACGCTGCACCCCTATATATAACCGATGGGGGTAAGTTCCTAGATATAGTATCGCCTAGAAGACTCTCGAGACCCCTCCAGGCTATAACATCCGCAGGGTTTATACTGATCTTCGCCTTATCCCTTATAAACATATTATCCTAGGGTGTATAGCATGGGCAACGCAGAGCCTCGGTGGAGATGGGGCGATATAGAGTGCTTTAGCAATCCCCCCGAGAGCTTTTTAGAGGAGATCTACAGGGTTGAGCTAACATGCTTCAAAGACCCCTATCCACCGAGGCTCCTCCTATACTATCTAAGACTCTCCCAGGATCTATTCATAGCATGTAGATCAGGGGGTAGGATTGTGGGCTACGCGATAGGGGTTATAGAGAACTTCGGCAGAACAGGGCATGTGGTCTCAATATGTGTTCATAGGGATTATAGGAGGAGGGGGGTTGGGAGGAGGCTGATGGAGATCCTTGAAGAGCTCTTCAGGAGAAAAGGGGCTGTAGAGACAAAGCTAGAGGTTAGGGTTAGTAATGAGCCTGCTATAAACCTATATAGATCTATGGGATATACAATAGTAGGGATCCACCATGGCTACTACAGCGATGGAGAAGATGCGTATATAATGTCTAAAAACCTATTATCAAGCCTCGGCACTAGCTCGATATAACCTTTTGAGGGGGAAGCCACTTTATAGATGGGATCCATAGCACTTTAAATCCTAGAAATGATTTCCCTGAGTGGATTGTATTAAGCAATGCCTCTGATCTATATACTATTACTTTTAAGTTTGTTTGATATTGAAGAGTATATCTAGGGGTGGATTAAATGGCTCTAAGGATCAGGGCCTCCATGCCTGTCATCGATGAGGAAGACATATCTATGGTTATAAATGTTCTTAAAAGTGGTTGGCTAGCCTACGGACCGGTTGTTGAGGAGTTTGAAAAGTTATTTGCCGAGTATATAGGTGTTAGGAGGGCTCTCGCTGTTAGCAGTGGAACCGCTGCTCTAGAGCTCTCTCTCAGGGCTCTCGGTGTTGGTGTTGGTGATGAGGTTATTGTTCCCAGCTTCACGTTCATAGCTACGGCTAATGTTGCTCTCTCTGTGGGTGCTAGGCCTATCCTCTGTGATATAGATCTCGAGACATATAATATAGATCCTAGATGTGTTGAGGAGAAGATCAATAGGAGGACCAGGGCTATAATACCTGTGCATCTATATGGACACCCAGCCGATATGGATCCTATATTGAGGGTTGCCAAGGATCACGGGGTATACGTTGTTGAGGACGCAGCCCAGGCCCACGGGGCCCTCTATAAGGGGCGTAGATGCGGCTCGATAGGGGATCTAGGTGCTTTTAGCTTCTATGCTACGAAGAACATGACAACAGGTGAGGGTGGTATGGTGACTACCAATAGCGATGAGCTGGCCAGGAGGATCGAGCTGATGAGGAATCATGGGCAGGAGAGCAAATACCTCCATATAGAGCTTGGGTGGAACTATAGGATGACATCTATACAGGCTGCGCTGGGTATATCCCAGCTGAGGAAGCTTGAGATGCTTAACGAGGCTAGGAGGAGGAATGCCGAGAGGCTTACGAGGGGGATTGAAAGGCTTGGCTGGCTGAGACCCCCTAGGGAGATGCCGTGGGCGAGGCATGTGTATCACCAATACGTGGTATATCTGGAGGATGACGCGCCCATCTCGAGGGATATGCTTGTTGAGCACCTCAGGAGGCATGGCATAGAGGCTATGATCCACTATCCCCTCCCGATCCATATGCAGCCTCTCTATAGAAGACTTGGATATGGAGAGTGCTGCCCAAACTCCGCCAAGGCCTCGCAGAGGGTTCTAAGCCTCCCGGTGCATCCCGGCCTAGGAGAAAGAGATATAGACTATATAGTAGAGGTTCTATCAAAGATATAGCATTCCCTCGAGTGGTTGCCCGTTCTTCTCATCATTATCATCGATGCCTCCAGCCCGTCTATCCTATCCTGTGGTATTAATGGTAAAATATTTATAGTTCTTAAACGAACATATGTTCGGTGATGTTGTTGAGAATCGAGGAGACACTAGATCTGGAGAAGCCTTCTAGAGAACAGCTCAGAATCCTCTGGATAGCAAGGGTTTCATGGATGTTCGTTGCCATGGAGATAATATTGGCGGCATTCACACTCCCATACTTCATAAGGATCTTCTCCCTCAGCGGTGTCGAAGCCGGTTTCCTAGCCTCTGCTGTTCTAATTGGAGATATAATAGGCGCGGCGATCTTTGG
>JAWAXC010000095.1 GCA_038897115.1 Sulfolobales archaeon
TTCTCAAGTTTCTTCTTATCTATAGATCTATTCAGCATATGATTTTTACTCGGTAAGAATTTCTCCAAAAACTTTCTTAAGCTTTACAGCATATTCTTTCGCTTCTCTAAGATTCTATCTTGAAGCTCTTTCTCATCGATCATTGAAAGATAGTACGAAACAATGAGAAAAGACTGAAAGAGAATTCCTCAGAACAGTTAGAATATATAAGTTTTTTTAAAAGAAACAATGAGAAAAGACTGAAAGGAAAGGTGCTGATGATGTCTGAGGATGAGGTTAGAATAAGTGGGACTCAAAGGAGGGCACTTATAGCTGGAACAATAGCATTCTTCGGAGGTTTTGCAGCAGTAGCACTTTTTAACATAACAGCAAAGACTTTTTCCGAGATGCTGAACCTATCTCTCCTGCAAGTAGGATGGCTTGTAGCCATACCAACACTAACAGGCTCACTAATGAGGATTCCATTTGGAGCAATGGTTGATCGATATGGAGGAAGAAGGGTTATTTTATCTCAGCTACTTCTTGCACTTATAGGTATGATAGGGCTTCTCCTTTCCATCGAAGCTATAATGAATAGATCAATCACTTCAAGCATTCTTGGATATGCTCTGCTCATGTTTTTCGGTGCTGTTGCAGGAATAGGAATCTCAGTCTTCTCTTCTGGAATAGCCTATGTATCCTACTGGTTTCCTCAGAGAAAGCAGGGATATGCACTTGGCTTCTATGCAGGAGTAGGAAACACAGCCCCGGGAATATTTACTGGGATTCTCCCATATGCTATAGCATCTTTGGGCTTGCTAGGCTCATATGTTGCCTGGATGCTCATACTGATCGTTGTGATTCTTATCTTCTTCTTCATTGGTAAGGATCCCTACTATTTCCAGCTTCTTAAGAAATACAACAGAGAAAGAGCATTAGAGGAAGCTAGGAAGCTCGGGCAGGAGCTCTTCCCCACCGGCTCAGCAAGAGAGAGTCTCGTGAAAGCCTCAAAGCTTGTCAGAACTTGGATATTTGTGATACTATACTTCACTTCCTTCGGAGGATTTCTAGCCCTAACATCTTGGCTTCCAACATACTGGGAGAAGCTCTTCTCTCTCTCTTCTATCCAGGCAGGGCTGATCTCAGGGATCCTCTTCTCACTCCTCGCATCCCTCATAAGAGTAGCAGGTGGATGGATCAGCGATAAAATCGGAGGAGAGAGGGTTGCCATACTATCCTTCACAATCATTCTGCTTGGCAGCACGATCATGACGTTAAGCACATCTTTCCCCATAAGCCTGGTTGGTATCCTTGTTATAGCATTTGGAATGGGTTTCGCTAACGCTTCGGTATTCAAGATGGTTCCAAAATATGTTCCGGAAGCCGTTGGAGGAGCTACTGGGCTGGTTGGAGGTCTAGGAGCTCTTGGAGGTCTCCTACTCCCTCCCTCAATGGCCTGGTTTGCTCAAGAGTTTGGAACAAGAGGTTATTCGCTTGGTTTTTCAACCTTCGTAATTCTAAGTGTTATTTCCCTAATTCTCTCTTTCATGGTGCTCAAACATGCTAGAAAGTAGCATTTTGGAATCGATTCTCTGGGTCATTTTACCATATGTAGTTATAATGACATTCATTATTGGAAACATATACAGATACGTATTTTCGCAGCAGTCATGGTCATCCAGATCAAGTGAAATATTCGAGAAAAGACTTCTGCAAATTGGTGGACAGCTCTTTCACTATGGCTTACTGCTTGTCATCTTTGGTCACATAATTGGGCTGTTCATTCCTCCTAGCATTACTGCGGCTTTAGGTATCAGTGATGAGGAGTACCACATGATAGCTATAACCATGGGCGGAGTAGCAGGAGGAGTAGCACTTCTCGGGAGCTTGATACTTCTTTGGAGAAGACTAGCAGATCCAAGAGTCAGGGCAACCAGTAGTAGCTCGGATACTCTGATTCTTATCTTGATAGTTCTTACAATGATGTTTGGGGAATTCAACACCGTAGTTTATAGCGCACTTTATGGTCCCTATGACTACAGAAGTACAATTGCTCCCTGGATCAGATCCCTATTTTACAGCCCAAACCCATCACTGATGACAAGTGTTCCTCTAACATATAAAATCCACATTTTTCTTGCTTATCTTGTCTTTTTCATGTGGCCATTCTCCAGGCTAGTTCATGTATGGAGTGTTCCTATATTTTACCTGCGTAGGTCATGGATTCTCTACAGGAGGTTGGAGAGATATGAATAGAGGGAATCCAATTGAGGAAGCTAAAAGACAGCTTTTCCCAAAGGAGAGGATTGGCAAATGGATAGAGATAGATAGAGCTGGAAGAGAGTGGGAGGAGCTTTATAGAAGAAGGTGGCAGTATGACAATGTAGTAAGATCTACGCATGGGGTTAACTGCACAGGATCATGTAGCTGGAGGATCTATGTGAAGGACGGATTAGTAGTGTGGGAGCATCAGGCAACTGATTATCCGTCCACCTCCCCAGAGCTTCCCGACTATGAGCCAAGAGGATGTCCGAGAGGAGCTTCTTTCTCTTGGTATCTATACAGCCCGCTTAGAATAAAGCATCCCTATGTTAGAAGCGCATTGTTAAGAGCCTGGAGAGAGGAACTTTCGAGGACAAATGATCCAGTTCTGGCTTGGGAGAAAATAGTAGAGAGCGAACATGGAAGGACTTACAAGTCTGCCAGAGGCAAGGGAGGATTTATTCGAACATCCTGGGATGAAGCTCTCGAGATAATCTCAGCTGCTCTGATATACACCATAAGAAAATATGGACCGGATAGGATATTCGGCTTCACCCCAATCCCAGCAATGTCAATGGTAAGCTATTCCTCCGGATCAAGGTTCTTGGAGCTAATAGGAGGAGTCATGCTAAGCTTCTATGATTGGTATGCAGATCTTCCACCAGCCTCTCCTCAAGTTTGGGGAGAGCAGACAGATGTACCAGAGAGCGCCGATTGGATGAACTCTCTATACATAATTGTTTGGGGAACAAATTTAGCTATGACCAGGACTCCTGATGCTCATTTCCTCTCTGAGGCGAGATACAGAGGAGCAAAGGTTGCTGTCATCACACCAGATTACACCGACGTCACAAAGTTCGCGGACATATGGCTCTCTCCTAGGCCGGGAACTGATGGAGCCATGGCCATGGCTATGCTACACGTGGTTTTGAATGAATTTTATGTGAAGAGAAGCGTCCCTCACTTCATTGATTATGTGAAAAAATTCACGGATCTCCCATTCCTAGTAGTTTTGGAAAGGGAAAATGATCGATATAGGGCAGGGAGATTTCTCAGAGCTTCTGATATAGGAATTAATACTGAGAATGCAGAGTGGAAAACAGTCGTAGTGAACTCTGAAGGAGGAGAGCTCTCAGTACCAAACGGAAGCATTGGATTCAGGTGGGGGAAGGAGAAAAAATGGAATTTGAGAATGGAGGACTCGCTAACAGGCAAGAAAATCGACCCCTATCTAACTCTCCTCGGCAATCACGATGAGATAATTCAGGTGAGCTTTCCAGTTCCAGGAAAGGAAGCTGTTAGAGGTGTTCCAGCGAAGAAGATCAGAACGAGCAAGGGTGAGCTCCTCGTTACAACAGTTTTCGATCTTCTAGTGGCTCACGTTGGTATATCAAGAGGATTGCCTGGGGACTATCCAGAATCCTACGATGATCCAAAACCATTTACTCCTGCTTGGCAAGAGGATATAACAGGTGTCAGCAGAAAAGCTGTTCAGCAGTTAGCCCTCGAGTTCGCAAAGACAGCTGAGGAAACAAAGGGAAGAGCGATGATTATAATAGGTCCTGGAGTTAACCACTGGTTCCATTCAGATCTGACTTACAGAGCAATAATATCCATGCTTATCCTCCTTGGAACTGTGGGAAAGAAAGGAGGAGGGCTTGCTCATTATGTTGGACAAGAGAAAGTGAGACCGATTGATTCCTGGTCTCTGCTTGCTTTTGCTCTTGATTGGCAGAGACCTCCCAGACAGCAGAACACAACCTCCTGGATGTACATACATTCCGACCAATACAGATACGAAGACCTCAGCACAAAAACGCTGAGCCCAAGAGCGAGATACGAGCATCCTGGAGATTACGTGGTCGAGGCAGTAAAAAGAGGGTGGCTTCCCTTCTATCCTCAATTCACCGAGAATCCAATTGAGCTTTACAAAAAGCTCAGCAATGAGGGTAAGCTGAAAGATGAGGAAATAAGGAAAATAGTAGCAGAAATGATAGATAAGGGAGAGCTGAAGTTTTCTGTAGAAGATCCGGATCACCCTGCTTCCTTTCCTCGCATTCTTTTTATCTGGAGATCCAATCTGCTAGCTTCAAGCGGAAAAGGGCACGAGTACATACTGAAGCACCTGGTTGGTGCTGAAAGCTCGCTGTCTGCCAAGGAAAGCGATATTAGGCCAAACCTTATTACTATGAGAGAACCTATACCCGAAGGAAAGCTCGATCTAATTGTCACTATCGATTTCAGGATGAGTACCAGTGCCATATACTCAGACATTATCCTTCCAGCAGCAACATGGTATGAGAAGAACGATCTGAGCACAACAGATCTCCATCCATTTATTCATCCATTCAATCAAGCAGTCCCTCCTGCATGGGAATCAAGAAGCGACTGGGACATATTTGTGTCGCTATCAAAGAAGTTCACAGAACTAGCATGCTCTAGGCTAGGAAAGGTGAAGGACATTGTTCTCGTTCCTCAGCTTCATGACACGCCGGGAGAGCTGAGTGGAGAAGGGTCAAAGCCTTCTATATCAATTGTGGAGAGGGACTATTGCGATGTGTATCATAGAATGATATCTCTTGGACCTCTAGCCTCAAAATCTATAGGAGCCAAGGGTATTTCGTGGAGTTCGGAGGAAGAATATTCAGAGCTCGCATTAATAAATGGAGCAGATGATCATGGTCATCCATTAATTGATACTGACAGGAAGGTTGCAGAAGCTATACTGCATCTATCGAGTGTTACTAATGGGAGAGCGGCACTGAAAGCCTTCAGAGCTCTCTCTGAAGTTACAGGCATTACATTCAATGATATAGAAATCGATGTATCAAGAAGAACAAGCTTCAAGGACTTGGTTTCTCAGCCAAGGAGGGTTCTAACTTCCCCCATATGGAGCGGGAAAGAAGAAGATACTTATTCTCCCTACACTCTCAACGTGGAGAATTTGGTTCCATTCAGGACACTGACTGGCAGGCAGCATATCTACATTGATCATCCCCTGTTTATCGAGTTCGAAGAACAGCTTCCAACCTACAAGCCACCTGTGTCTTCTGCCCCATTCCGAAAAGGAGAAGATGAGGGGAAGATCGGTATAGTGCTGAAATATTTAACTCCGCATGGAAAGTGGCAGATTCACTCTACCTTCATGGATAACCTCTTCATGCTAACACTATTCAGAGGAGGACCAGTCATCTGGATAAGCAGACAGGATGCAGAGGCTCTCGGTGTGAGGGATAACGAATGGGTTGAGGCATCGAACAGAAACGGATCAATTATAGCGAGAGTTGTTGTGAGCGATAGAATACCACAGGGAGTGGCTATAATGTATCATGCTCAGGAGAGAACAATATCCGCAGGAAAAGATCCATCGGGCACTCACAACAGCCTAACTAGAGTAAGAATAAAGCCAACACTCCTTGCGGGGGGATATGCCCAGATAAGTTGGGCTTTCAATTACTATGGTCCAACCGGAACTCAGAGAGATGAGCTGATAGTTCTTAGAAAAGTAGGTGAGCAAAAATGAAAGTGAGAGTTCAAATATCGATGGTTATGAACCTGGACAAGTGTCTTGGCTGTCATACATGCAGCATAACATGTAAGACAACATGGACGAACAGAAGGGGGGCAGAGTATATGTGGTGGAATAATGTAGAGACAAGACCAGGAGTGGGGTACCCACAGAGATGGGAAGATCAGGAGAAATGGAAGGGTGGATGGAAGCTCGAAAATGGAGAACTCAAGCTCAGAGTAGGTGGTAGGCTGTCAAGGCTTTTCAGGATATTCTATAATCCTTGGATGCCTAGCATTAATGACTACTATGAGCCGTGGAGCTATACATACGAAAAACTCATAGAAGCGAAGGAAGGTGAGAAGCCTCTTGCTGAGGTCAGATCCTCTATAACTCAGAAGCCTCTTACTTTAGAGAGAGGTCCAAATTGGGATGACGATCTGGCAGGATCACCCATATATGCATCTTCTGACCCGAATTTGGAGAAAGGTATAACGCTAGAGTACGAAAGAATCTTCATGTTCTATCTTCCAAGAATATGCAATCACTGCCTTAATCCTTCCTGCGTAGCAGCCTGCCCTTCTGGTGCTATGTACAAGAGAGAGGAGGATGGTATAGTTTTAGTGGATCAGAGCAGGTGTAGAGGATGGAGATACTGCATCTCAGCATGTCCATACAAAAAGGTCTACTATAACTGGAGCACACATAAGGCGGAGAAATGCATACTTTGCTATCCAAGAATAGAGGCAGGCCTTCCCCCTGTTTGTGCTGAGACCTGTGTTGGGAGAATGAGATACGTGGGGCTTCTCTTATATGATGCGGAGAGAATAAGAGAGGCAGCTTCTGCAGAGGAAAGCGCTCTCCTGGAAGCGCAACTGAGCATAATCCTTGATCCTAACGACCCGAAGATAGAAGAGGAAGCACTAAATCAAGGTATTTGGAAAGACTGGTTGGAAGCTGCTAAAAAATCTCCAGTATTCAAGATGGTAAAAGTGTGGAAAATCGCCTTTCCCCTTCATCCTGAGTACAGAACGCTTCCAATGGTATTCTATATTCCTCCACTGAGCCCGATTCTCAGGATTTTCGAAGGAGAAGAGCTCGGAAAGCTCGAACCAGAGGATATTTTCCCGAATGTTAGGAATATGAGAATCCCAATCGCCTATTTAGCAAAGATGTTTACAGCAGGTAATGAGGATGCTATTCGCAAAGCACTCGAGAAATTGATCGCCGTAAGAGCATATATGAGGAGTATCTCTCTTGGGAGACCAAACCTGAAGGTGCTAAGTGAGGTCGGGCTGAGTGAGAAAGATGCGAGAGAGATGTACAGGCTTTTGGCAGTTGCTAAATACGAAGATAGATTTGTTATTCCAAAGGCTCACAGAGAACAGTCACTGAAAGCATCAATCGAGCAGGGGTATGCTGGATTAGATGAGCTGAGGTAGTTGGATTGAAGCAAGAATTTGAGGACAGCTTTAGGTTCTTTGAACTCATGGGAAAGCTCCTGGAATATCCTGATACTGCTTTTTTTGAGTTAATTCATGAAGTAGAAAAAGCGATAGGAAAATTCCCAAGCAGATCCACGATACTGGAGAAAATTATGCTATTTAGAAAAGAAGTTTCAGTACTGGATCTTTATCAGCTACAAGAGCTCTACTCTAAGACATTTGACTTCTCAGCAGATTCTACGCTGAATATATCGTATTATTTTTCTGGAGATTCCAATGATAGAGGAAGAATACTAGCCTATTTTTCCTCCTTCTATAGGAAAGCAGGAGAAGATCCTCCTAAGGATGATTTGCCAGATAGTGTTCCCCATCTTCTCAAGTTAATCTCGCGACATCCAGAGCTGTTCCAGGAGATAGCGGTTCTTCTAGCATTCTCTCTGCGTAAAATAGCAGAAGCCCTTAAAGAAAATCCTTATAGGAACGTCATCGAGGCAATAGAAATAGCAATTGAAGATCTAGCATTTAATTGGAAAAAGGATGCATAGAAAATTATTAACATAATCAAGCCAAATGGGAGAAGGCTTTAATCAACGGAAGCGTCAGTTATAATGAGTCTGCAAACCCATTGAAGTGGATCCCTAAATATGCTAGAAGGAAGATTTCAGAGATCTAGCAGAAGCGTTTCCTGAATGGAAAATAAATGGAGAAAAAACTTTTGAGGAAGGGAAGAGAATAGGTTCATATAGGTACTTGAGAAGGAGATTTAGGGAAAAGACTTTCAGTCTTTTCTTA
>JAWAXC010000096.1 GCA_038897115.1 Sulfolobales archaeon
GTGCTAGCAAATCCATAAATATTACAGCCGAGGAGACCGCTCTTCTAGGTTGAGAAGGAGATCATGTGTAAATCTTCCAAGCACTTACCAAATGCATTGGAGGTTTTTCCATAGAAAAAGGTTGAAATCTATATCCACCCCCTCAGCTTCATCGCGTTATAGACCCTCTCAACAGCCATAGCCTGTGCAGCGGTTCTGGGATCTATATCGCTTCTCCTGCTAAGATAGCTGTAGAAGGAGTTGAATGCTTCTGCCATCTTCTCCTCAAGCTTTCTCCTAGCATCCTCCTCTGTCAACCATCCGCCCATTCTATTGTTGACCCACTCGATCCAGCTGGCTGTCACACCCCCTGCGTTTGCCAAAATATCTGGTACTATGAAGACGCCCCTTTTAAATAGTATCTCATCCGCCTCAGGCGTTGTGGGGCCATTAGCGCCCTCAACGATCATCTTAGCCCTTATCTTAGGCGCGTTATCAGCTGTTATAACGTTTTCTAGCGCAGCTGGAACGAGGATATCTACGTCTGATGTGAGTAGCTCCTCATTTGATATCTTCTTTGCATCTTGATAGTAAATCACACTACCCTTTTCGCTCTTCACCTTCATAACATCCTCGATCCTAAGGCCCTTGGGATTATATATCCCACCGCTTGAGTCGCTCACAGCAACCACTCTGGCTCCCCACATGCTTAGATAGTAAGCAGCATATGATCCAACGTTTCCAAATCCCTGGACGGCAACGCTTCTACCCTCAAGCCCGCCTAGGATGCGCTTAGCAGCCTCCCTAGCAACTGTGGCAACGCCAAGCCCTGTAGCTATGATCCTCGTGTTTAGACCCCCGAGAAGGGGGGGCTTGCTAGTCACAACCCCAAATATGTTTGCACCAGCTATTTTGTAGTACTCATCAACATACCATGCCATGGTCTGGGGATTTGTATATACATCTGGAGCAGGTATATCAAGATCTTCTCCAACGAATCTAGCTAGCGCTGCGAAATAACCCCTGCTGAGCTCCTCAAGCTCTCTTGGACTCAGCCTCCTAGGATCGACCCTCACAGCCCCCTTACCACCGCCGAATGGGAGTTGTAGAAGCGAGCATTTCCACGTCATCCACATAGAGAGAGCCATAACCTCGCTCATACTTGTCTCAGGATGATACCTAACACCCCCCTTATAGGGTCCGAGGGCGCTGTTATGCTGAGCCCTCCAGCCTATGAAAACCCTTATCCTCCCATCATCCATCCTAACAGGGATCTTAACCTGGATAATCCTCTCATGGGTTTTCAGGGCTTCGAAGGCCTCCTCATCAAGGCCTAGAACATTAACGGCTTTTCTGAGCTGCATTACAGCAACTTCATAGGGATCGAGGGTTTTTTCCTCCAACCCCTTCACCATATTAAAAATCATACAAAGGAAAAAAGCTTACTAATGTTCCCACCCTCTATTGATCAGATCTCAAGATCTGTATTCCCAGATCTTTGCCTACGGGCTTATCTATATTATCCTCTGCGGGATATCCTCTAGCTTGGGAGCTTATGGGCCCCAGGATCAAAGCGGTGGTATATCTGATCATGTGCCATCTGCTCTGGAGCACGAATAACATTGTTGGTAGGAGTCTTGGGGAGTATCTAAGCCCCATTGTGATCACCTCTATGAGGTGGATCATAGCTTCAATGGCATACCCAGCTATAATGGGTAGAAAAGCTATGGATAGTTTAAAAAGCTATATAGGCTTGAGATCAGCTGTTCTAGGCCTCCTAGGATTCGCTGTCTTCAACATAGTTCTATACCAAGCCCTAGCCCTGGCGCCATCATCTCTTGTGGGGCTTGCATATGGATTCACACCGATTGCTATAGTGATAGTTGGTGCTATAATGAGGGTTTCATATCCTAGGCCCATACAGATCCTAGGATCTATATTATCATCGATCGGGGTTTCAATCCTCTTCCTATATAGAGGGGTATCGATTAGAGGGGCACAGGAGCTTGTAGGCCTAGCCCTAGGCCTCTTAACAGGCTTTATATGGGCATCCTACACAGTGCTCCAGAAGAGGCTATATCCAGAGGGTGATCAGGTAACCCTTACATACGCATCCCTACTAATGGCAATAGCAATATTAGGGCCGTCCTCAGCTCCATATATATACATAGAGCTACCCAGAATATCTAGACCAGAGATCCTAGCCCAGCTGCTATGGATAGCGATACTCCCAGGAGCCCTAGCCTATTATATGTGGAACAAAGCAGTCTCGCTAGTAGGATCTGCCTCAGCAGCCCCCTTCTCCAACCTCTTACCAGTATTTACAGCGATACTAGGCCATATGCTTCTCGGCGAGGAGCTAGGTATAGGGGATATCCTGGGAGGAGGACTAATAATAGCTGGCTCAGCAATCTCTATGTATGGAGATAGAAGATATATGCGATCAGATGCTAGGGAGAAGGAAGTATGAGCCGATAAAGTGCTTGGGAAGAGATATTTATAGCTTTATCCGTAATATTGTTTTAGGAGCAACATAGCTTGGGGCAATATATGGAGGATCTGGAGAAGGCCTTGGAAAAGATCTTGGAGAAGAGATTGGATCTCCTAGAAGCTGTGCTCATAAAGCATCCAGAAGTGATCTATAACGCGATAGTAAAGATAACCCCCTGGAATATCCTAGCAACTAAGGAGGATCTTAAAAAGCTAGAGGAGAGAATCGGAAAAGTTGAGGAGGGGATCAAAGCAATTGAGGGTAGGATCGAGAAACTTGAAGGCAGGGTTAAAAGGGTTGAGGAGGAGATGGCGACGAAAAACGATCTTAGGAGGCTGAGTATGAGGCTAGAGAATATGGTTTCAGCTCTGGGTGCTAGGTGGGGGGTTATCAATGAAGAGGCATATAGAGCCGGTCTTAAGGAGATACTCCAGGATATGGGTTGGAATGTTATACATGAGGTTATAACGGATACAGAGGGCCATGTATATGGGAGGGCTGAGGAGGTTGAGATAGATATTGTTATATCCGATGGCAAGATATATTTGGTTGAGATCACATCAGCTGTTAAGAGAGCGGATCTAGATGTTGTTAGGAGGAAGGCTGAGCTCTATGAGAGGTTGAAGGGTGTGAAGCTAGATAAGGTTATAATTATATCCCCCTTTATACATGATAAGAACCCCGAGAGAATAGCTGCTATAGCTAGGAACCTCGGGATCGAGATAATCTATCCCAGGCCGAGCGAAGCAATAGAATAGATCATCAATGATGCTCCCCACCAATCCCCTCCCCAGGCTTCTCAGCCCTTATCGATGTGAGGATAAGGGCTCCGAATGCTGATAGTATTGTTGAGAGTGCTAATAGATATTGGATCATGTTGTTCTGTGCGAGATAACCCACTATATATCCTCCGATAGCCGATGCTAGTCCATAAACTAGGTGGTAGTATCCATATGCAATAGACTCTCTACCCCTTGCAAGATCCCCTACCACGGCTCTCTGTATACTATCCTCTATAGCTAGGACAACCCCTATTAATAGGAAGAAGAGCTGGTTCACAGCGAATCCAAGTGCTATTATTGGTACTAAGGGGTAGTATATATAGATCGCCTTTATACCAAGCCTATCGTATAGCTCTCCAAGAGCTATCGAAGCCACTATCTGTATAACCTGGATTGCTATGAAATATATAGCTCCTAACACGGGATCTTCTCTCCCAACCCAGTATATAGCTATGAAGAGGGATACCAGCCCCAGCGCGGGTGTTGAGACAGATATCACGTATCTCGTTAGAGGGCCTCTGAGAATACCTATGGAGATCCTTTTGGGGGTTATCTCTACATCCCTGGGGTATATAGATCTTGTGTAGATCAGTATCGCTACGGAGATGAGGGAGAAGGCTGAGAGTGTGAGGAATAACATGGGGGAGAATCCATGGAGATATAGTGTATATGCAGCTATCGAAGGCCCAACAACAGCACCAATCTGGTCTAGTGCTCCATGTATGCCGAAGGCCCTCCCACTCCTACCCTCCTGGGCTATCCTGCTTAGAAGGGCGTCTCTAGGGGGTGTTCTAAGGCCTCTAGCCATCCTCTCCATAATGGTGAAGATCGATGCATAGATCCACGTGGTTGCAATGGATAGCATAGCTATCGAAAATCCTGTGAGGGCATAGCCTGAGATTGTTAGCCCCCATAGAAGGCCGTATCTAGAAGAGATCAGGCCTGAGAGGAATCTAAGGAGATAGCTTAGAAACTCCCCAACACCTCCTAGAAAGCCTACAAAGGCTAGATCTGCACCAAGGTATCCTAGATACTGGGGTAACACAGATCTTGCCCCTTCATAGGTTATATCTGCAAACATGCTCACAATTCCAAAGAGGATCACTATCTCCATATATCTCCTCATCTTTACCAAGCTATCATGGGATAGCATCTAATAAGCTTAGATCCATCCTAATTATTCTCCTTAGCAAATAATGAGGGGATCATGGTGGGTGGCGAGATCCTTGTGATCTCTGAGGAAGATCTTTCTAAGATAGAGGATCAGAAGATCTCGAGGTTGGTGGAGGAGTATAGAGGATATCCCGGGGAGGGTTATTGCGAGCTAGAGGGCGAGATCCTTGTATGTGTGGCTTCAATACCCCGGCTACTTAGGAGGCCTTTTCTAGAGCTTCTCATGGTTAGGATCATATCCACTGTAGATCCTAGGGTTAGCAGGGTTTACCTATATGTGGAGGGCCACGAATCTATCGATGTAGATGATATAATTAGTAGGAGGAGGCCTATAGATGCTGGCGAGGCGTTTCAGGCAGTGCTAGAATATATGTATAGGGAGTATAGGGGAGCTCTAGATGAGATAGGATCCGCTATCGATGGTGTTGAGGATATGGTGGAGAGGGAGGAGCTTGTAGCTGTTGCTAGGGAGATCTATAGGCTTAGAAAGATACTTATAGATCTTAGAAAGGGGCTTAGAAACTATATCCAGATGCTTAGGCAGCTCCATAGTGAGAGTATATTTGCTGGATATGTGAAGAACCATGGGATGCTCTTCGAGCTTATAGACGAGCTCTCAATAGGGCTTGAAACCATAGAGGTCTATAGGGAGATGCTCATAGGTATTAGAGAGACACATGCAACCCTAGTTGGGTTGAAGCTGAATGAGGTTGTTAAGAGGCTCACAGCTATAACCCTTGTCCTCATGATCCCAACCCTCATAGCATCGATCTACGGGATGAACTTCGACAGATCCTATCCCCTAAATATGCCGGAGCTCTCATGGAGCTTCGGATATATCTATGCATTAGGCCTCATGGTTGTATCATCTATAGCGGGCTATCTAATACTAAAGGCTAGGGGGTGGTTCTGACGATTCCGAGGGAGAGGCTTGAGGCCAGGCTAAGGGAGCTGGGTATAGGCTATAGATTCGTTGTTGTTGAGAGGGCTAGAACCGTTGATGATGCAGCGAGATCCCTAGGAGTTGGAAGGGATAGAATAGCTAAGACAGTCATCGTAATAACGGATCGAGGGCCAATAGCCCTCTTCCTAAGGGGATCCCACAGGGTGGACTTCACAGCGCTTAGGAGAATCCTTGGCCTAGGCTCAGCTAGAATGGCTACCCCAGAGGAGGTTGAGAAGATCACAGGCTATAGGGTTGGGGGTGTACCACCGATTATAGAGGGGGTTGAAACTATAGTTGATGCCTCTCTAGCCTTTGATAGTGATGAGGTTTTCTGCGGTGGTGGTGATGAATATACATTACTAGCTATAAAGCCTAGAGAGCTTGTGGAGAGGCTTGGCCTGAGGGTATATAGCTTTGCTAGACCTAGCTAGAATATGGTTTAAAAGGGCTGGGCTTCGATCCGATCTCTATGCTAGCTTGGCGCCCCTACAAGCTGGTAGATAAATACTATCACATATACATCATAAGCCCCTGGGATCGATGTTATAGCGCTCTTAAAGATCGCGGCTGGCTTGAAATACGTCATATTACCCCTATTAGCAGGATCCACGAAGTTGCCGCCAGCACTGGGATCGGCTGAATAGAATATAGTGCCAGGGAATGCCGTGTAAACACCGTTTATCATGATTCTAAATAGAAGCATATTCTGTATAGATGGCGACTCCCAGTTAGGTCTTAAATAGATCTGCTGGCCCTGGCTAACAACCTTCACATATTTCTGAGGCCCGCTGCCGATGTACTGAGGCGTTCTGGGGTTGTTGCCATATATATCTGCATCTATATCGTACCCAGCTATCCTGAGTATCGCTGATATCGCTTTGGCAGCGTCAGCGTTGTTCAGCGGATATACATAGTTGGGGGTAGCTACAAATGTATCATATACCAGCACGTAGGTCTTGTTAGGAACCACCTTGAAGTTCTGGATCAATAGCTTCGCAGCCTCGGCATCATTTGATGTGAGGATCTTAGCTAGGATCTCTATCTGGGTCCCATTGATAGTTGCTCCATCAGCTACAGAGGCTCTTTGCCCGAGAACAGAGATCCAATATCCATAGTCCCACCAGGAGACAACTACGGAGTCGCTAGGAGTGTTCTCCCTAATCCATCTAAGGGCGTCTAGCCATGCTGTGTTAGGTGTTGTAAGCCCTATCCCTGATGTAAGCACCATGGGGAGGTGGTATTTATATGGTGTTATGTGATAGCTATATGCTACATATGTCTGAGCCGGTATGAGGGTGGCTAGGAGGACTATTGAGAGTATTGGTGCGAGGGAAGAAGATCTCCTCCTTCTAGCGCTGAAGAGCCTAGAAGAAACTATAGATGCTAGGAATCCGAGGAAGTAGGATGATGATATGGAGAGCACTAGCGCTGCGAAGGATGTGAAGTAGCTTAGATTCTCGAGCACATATAGTGTTCCCAGTGTTAGCACGGATACATAGAGTGCTATGAGATCTCTCTTAGATGCTAGCAGGTATAAAGCATATAGTAGGGATAATAAGGAGATCATGATGAGAACCCCGTAGTAGCTCATGAGAAAGCTAGGATTAGTGGGTTGATACTCAGCTATCGTGAAGGATAGGGTTCCAAGAACATGTGTTATGCCGAGGGCCTGGGCCACCTTACCCCCTACAAGATGCCCTATAGATATGAGTGCTACCCCTGCAACGCCTATTGCAATTATTGTTGCTAGATATGCTATGTTTGCCTTCTTAGGCGTTATAGCCGGTATTACATAGTATCTCACCATGAGGAGGAATAGTGTTAGGAGGGTTATAGCCCCAACGCTTCTATATATATAGGAAACTCCATACAATGGATAGGATATGAACACAAGTATGGAGGGGAGCACCATAAGTGCTGCGTTTGTGAGAAGCGATCTAGGCTCTACTTTTTTCGCTACAAGGGGATATATGATCATTGTTAGGCATGATATCGCTAGAACCCCTATATATAGCCCTGAGGATAGAGCCATATAGGCAATTACTAGCCCGTGGACTAGGAAGTGGAGGGGCTTCATAGATCTGTATGCCTTAACAAATGTATATAGGGCGTAGGGGAGTATGGCTAGGGCCATCGTATATTTAACTGTAAAGCCAGCAACGGTTCTATCTGTGAATATGAATGCGAAGAACGCTGTCGAGGCTAGGGCTGCGAATGTGCTTCCAGATAGCTCTCTGGAGACGAGGTAGATCCCTATGAGGGATACAGCTGTAGCTATGACTGGGAATAGCACCATATATGTCATCAGATCTACTCCAAAGGCCTTCAAAGGTATATATGTCAGATATATCGTATATATAAGCCCAGGCAACTCCGTAGTCAGGAAATCCCTGCCCCATGGATACCAGAATATCATAACAGCTGGATTCGGGGGTCTGAGATCGAAATATGATAGTGGGCCATGCTGGAGCATATAGCTTACAACATAGTATGCCTCATAGGGGTCTAGCTCATCTAGATATGGGTGATAGCCATTCTGAATAGTGTTTAGAAAGGGGAGGAGCCTTAGATAAACCGCGAGAGCTATTGTTGCTGCGAGAACAAC
>JAWAXC010000097.1 GCA_038897115.1 Sulfolobales archaeon
ATGATAATAAAGAGATGGGGCAATATATCTAAGATGAAGAGGATGAAATTCTCATCCCTAGTAGAGGAGGAGCTTAGAAGAAGTTTCAAAAATCTCGAACCCCCAGATCTAAATATGGTTGAGGCTGGGCTTGCAAGGCATGAGATGGACTGGATATGGGGTATAAATGTTTCTAGGGCTATAATGAGGCTTTTTAAAAAGATCTTCTCCGAGCATAGGATCTTAAGTGCTGGTAGGGTTCAGACACCGACGCTCTTCGAGGTTGTGAGAAACACTATAGAGAGATCCACATTTGTGCCCAGACCTCTCTATAATGTAAATATATATGTCCACCTAGCTGGCAGAGATTATAAGCTGGAACAAGGAGAAGATCCCTTCGAGAGGAGATCTAAAGCAGAGGCATATGCAGAGAGGATTAGAGAAGCTGGATATGTTATAGTTACTAATGTTGATAAAAGGTTGATATCCTATCAACCACCACATCCATATAACCTCGGCGATATACAGAGAGATGCATATTCAATATATAAGATATCTCCAGCTAAAACCCTCCAAATACTAGAGGATCTATATCTGGATTCCCTCATAAGCTATCCACGAACCAATAGTCAGAAGCTGCCCCTAACCATAGATCATAGGGATATTATAAGGAGAATCGCTAGTATGCCTAGATATAGTTTCGCAGCTCTAAAACTACTGAAAAAGGATCGGCTAGTTCCTAATAATGGCCCAATGGAAGACCCTGCTCACCCTGCTATCTACCCCACTGGAGAGGTGCCTGGAAGGCTTAGCGATATGCATAGTAAGATATATGATTTAATCGTTAGAAGATACTTAGCAACGTTTATGGATCCCTTAATAGTAGAATCTACAAAGGTTGAAATAGATGCGTTGGGGAGGAGATATTATTTACAAGGTAGTAAGATCTATTCGAGGGGCTGGCTCGATATATATCCATTCTATAATATAGGGGAAAAGGAGATCCCGCAGATCAGGATTAGAGATAGGCTAAGGATATCGAAGGTAAAGATAGCTATAACATATACAAGGCCAGAGCCACCATATAATAAGGCATCGCTTCTAAAGTGGATGGAGGATCAGGGGATAGGTACAGAGGCTACTAGAGCCGAGATCATAGAGACACTATATAAGAGAGGCTATATTAAAGGTTCAGAAGCTACTAGACTTGGATTAATGGTTTACTCAGCTATTGAGAAATACTTTGGTGATCTCTCTAAAGTAGAGCTGACAAGGCATTTTGAGGAGATGTTAGAGAAGATCAGAAGGGGGGAGCTTAAAAGGGAGCATGTTATTCAGGAGACCAAGGCAGTGGTTGGAGATGCTATAAAGAGGTTCCTTGAAAGCATAGAGAAACTGAATCCTAGTGAGATAAAGCTTCTTGGGACAGGCCTTGGGGGATGCCCGATATGTAGTGATCCTTCGGACTCTGATAGCAAGTATAGATTCTGTAGGATACATGAAATAGCATATAAAAGGCTTATAGAGGCCTACAACAGTTGGAGAGAGAACGACATTAGCTGGGGAGAATATCTCGAGAAGATCTCGAAGCTAAAGATTACGGGATCTAGGGTTAAAGAGGTAATAGCTTATCTTGGGAAAATCGGTAAAACGACTCCAGATCTTCAGCTTAACTGATCAATCATACAGATCTATAGCCAACGCTTGTTGTAACATTTACGAGAGTCTGCTGAAAGGTTCAAACAATCTATATATTAATATCATAGTTATTAGAAAATTTACATAAAATAATTTGCTAGGCTTTTAGCTCTGTAAGCAATATGTTTAGGGAGTTGGTTGTACCAGAATCCATTTGAGATAAGATATAGTTTAGAAGATGTTATAGAGAAGTTGAGGCTTGAAAGAGCTATTGGCCTCTATAGGATCATCGATCCTGATGGAAATGTTGTTGCAGAGAGAGAGCCTGATATTCCGAGGGATCTTTTACTAAATATGTATACATCAATGATAAGGACTAGAATACTTGATGGATGGCTTTTAAAGCTACAGAGGATGGGCAAGGTTGCACTACACGCTCCAAATATAGGTGAGGAGGCTGTAAGTGTTGGTGCGACCCTGGCTTTAGATAAGGATGACTGGATCTTCCCCTACTATAGAAATATCGGTGTCTTCATAGCCAGGGGGGTTAGTGAGGAGGAGATCTTAGATAGAAATATAGCTAATATAGCAGATCCTTTTAAGGGAAAGGAGTTCACCATATTTGGTTCTAGGAAGCATAGGATAGCACCATCTACGGTGCCTGTTGGAAATCAGATCCCACATGCTGTAGGCTTTGCCTTAGGAGCATACATAGCTGGTGAGAAGATAGCCGTCCTAACGATCTTCGGTGATGGAGCTACATCCAGAGGTGGTTTCCATGTAGGGCTCAACTTCGCAGGAATATATAGGCTACCCGTTATATTTGTTATACAGAATAATCAGTGGGCAATATCTGTTCCTGCAAAAAAACAAACAGGATCTATCACCTTCGCTGTTAAAGGCGTGGCATATAATATACCAGGTATAAGAGTGGATGGGAATGATGTATTAGCTGTTTATACAGCTTCAAAGGAGGCTGCCAAAAGAGCTAGGAATGGCGAGGGGCCAACATTGATTGAGGCCGTTACATATAGAATGGGTCCGCACACAACAGCTGATGATCCCACGAGATATAGGTCTCCCGAGGAGGTTAAGGCAATGCAGAAATATGATCCTATAGCTAGGTTTGAGAAATATCTTATAAACAGGGGATATCTATCGGAGCAGGAGCTAAAGGAGATCTATAATGAGTGGAATACAAAGATCGAGGAGATTGTTAAGAAATGCATCTCCAAACCCCCACTCAGTGTAGAGGTGATCTTCGAGGATGTATATTCACAGAGATTCTGGAACCTCGAGGAGCAATTGGAGGAATATAGGGAGTCGCTAGAGGTTATGAAGAAGCTGGGGATCGAGGTGGAGTAGATGCCAGTTATGAACATGGTTCAGGCTCTTAACCTAGCACTTAGGGAGGAGATGAGAAGAGATCCAAGGGTAATAGTTCTGGGAGAAGATGTGGGTAAGAGGGGAGGGGTTTTCCTAGTAACAGAGGGGTTGCTAGAGGAGTTCGGCGAGAAAAGGGTTATCGACACACCTCTAACGGAGATGGGTATTGTGGGGATAGCTATTGGCCTGGCTATGTATGGGTTCAAACCTGTTGCTGAGATCCAGTTTATAGACTTTGTATATGAAGCCTTCGACCAGATTGTATCTGAAGCAGCGAAAATGAGGGCAAAAACAGGGGGTATGTTCACAGCACCGATAGTAATTAGAGCGCCCTGCTGTGGTGGTGTTAAGGGAGCTATGCATCATAGCCAGAGTCCTGAGGCTTATTTCATACACACAGCTGGCTTGATAACTATGATGCCATCTAGGCCTTACGATGCTAAGGGTATGCTAAAGGCCGCCATAAGATCCGAGGATCCCGTGATCTTTCTCGAGCCAAAGTCCATCTATAGAACTATAAGGGAGGAGGTTCCTGAGGAAGACTATATAATACCAATTGGAAAGGGCAGGGTTGTTAGAGAGGGTAGTGATGTAACTATAGTTACATATGGTGCGATGGTCCATGTATCGGTTGAGGCTGCAGAGCTTGCTGAGAAGAAGCATAGGTGGAGCGTTGAGGTAATAGATCTGAGAACACTTTTCCCCTTCGACAAAGACTTGATCCTTAAGAGCCTTGAGAAGACAGGAAGGCTAATAATTGTTCACGAAGCACCTAGAACCCTCGGCCTCGGAGCTGAGATAGCTGCTTATATCGCTGAAAACGCTATAGATCTTCTCAGAGGCCCTGTGATAAGGGTTACAGGCTATGATGCACCGTTCCCCTTAGTGCATGAGAAGCTATATATGCCCAACATAGCCAGGATATATTTAGCTATTGAAAAGGTAATGAGATATTAGGGGATATACATGGTAAAAATCGAGAAGATCAAACTCCCAGATATTGGTGAGGGGATAGCAGAGGGTGAGATAGTAAGGTGGCTTGTAAAAGAGGGTGATTCGGTAAAGCAGTTCCAACCGATTGTCGAGGTGCTCACAGATAAGGCTAGCGTCGAAATACCCTCACCATATTCTGGAAAGGTTGTGAAGCTGCTTGCAAGGGAGGGTGAGAGGATCAGGGTTGGATCCCCCATAGCTGAGATAGAGATCGAAGATCTTCAGCAGGCTATAGCGAAGCCAGAGGCTTTGGAGAAGGCTAAAGAGGAGACCCAAGCTGCTACCACTACCCCCCAGGCAGAGGTTTCAGCAGAGAGGAGGCCCCATGTAAGGGCTCCTCCAAGGGTTAGAAAGCTTGCACAAGAACTTGGTGTGGATCTAACTTTGGTCAAGGGCACAGGGCCTGGTGGGGTAATCACAGAGGAGGATGTGAGGAGATTCTATGAAGAAAACATAGCTAGGGCAAGAGCTCCTCAAACCACTGTACAGCCTCAGCAGGTTGTTGAAGAGAGGGTTGAGAGGATCCAGCTTAGAGGTATAAAGAGGAGAATGGCTGAGAAGATGATCGAGGCTAAATCGAAGATACCCCATGTATATCTCGCTGAGGAGGTAGATGTCACAGAGCTGGTGAGGCTGAGGGAGAGTCTTAAGAGCCTTGCAGAGAGTAGAGGTGTAAAGCTAACATACCTGCCATTCATCGTGAAAGCTGTTGTGAAAGCCCTCAAGGAGTATCCCCTTCTAAACTCCACCCTCGATATGGAGAAGGGAGAGATAATAGTTAAGAAATACTATAACATCGGGATCGCTGTAGATACGGAGCAGGGCCTCGTAGTTCCTAATATAAAGAATGCTGATAAGAAAGGGCTCTTCCAGATTGCAAGGGAGATAGATGAGCTTGCGAGAAAGGCTAGGGAGGGCAAGCTATCCCTCGAAGATATAAGAGACGGTACATTTACAATTACTAATGTAGGCTCCATAGGATCTACTATAGGCTTTCCCATAATCAACTACCCAGAATCCGCAATCCTAGGTATCCATAGGATTGTGAAGAGGCCAGCATATTATGAGGATAGATTAGAGCCTAGATATTACATGAATATCTCCCTCAGCTTCGATCATAGGTTCATAGAGGGCGGATATGCTGCTCGATTCCTCAATACGTTGAAGAACTACCTCGAAAACCCATTGCTATTCCTAGCACAGGAGGATGAGTTCAAATAATTCCCAATCCAGTAGAGGTGCTCTGCTATGGAGTCGAGAGAAAAATATGATCTCGTAGTAGTGGGTGGGGGGCCCGGTGGATATCCAGCAGCTATAAGGGCCTCCCAGCTTGGAATGAAGGTCGCTCTAATCGAGATGAATAGACTTGGGGGTGAGTGTACTAACTATGGGTGCATCCCCACAAAAGCTCTGATCAAACCGGCGAACATACTTTGGGCGGTTAAGAAGATGGGGTTTATTAAAGGAGATATTGAGCTATCCTTTGAAGAATATATTGAATGGGTTAACACAGTTGTTAAAAAGATCTCCGGGGGTATTGAGATGCTATTAAAAAGCTATGGAGTAGATCTATATAGAGGCGTGGCATCGATAAGGGACGGAGAAACTATATATGTGGAAAACATAGGCGAGCTAAAAGCCAAAAAAATACTCCTTGCAACTGGAACAGATCCCGCAGATCTTCCTGGGATAAGGGTGGATGGTGAGGCGATCCATAATAATAGAACGATAATAGGGTTGAAGAGGAAACCATCATCAATACTCATCATTGGTGGAGGCTATATAGGTGTGGAGTTTGCAAGCATCTTTGCAAAGATAGGTGTTGAGGTAACCGTTATTGAGGTTATGCAGAACCTCCTACCAGGAATGGATCCCGATATATCTAGGGCTGCAGAGAGGATCCTAAGAAGCCTCGGGGTTAAAATATATACTGGCACAACCGTTAAATCCCTAGCAGCTAAGGGTGGAGAGGTATCTGTAGAACTATCTGGGGGAGACTCTCTCTCGGCAGAGAAGATATTAGTGGCCGTTGGTAGAAAGCCTAAGCAGATCTCGGGTATTGAGAAGCTCGGTGTAAAGCTGGATGAAAAGGGATATATAGTGGTTGATAGATCTATGAGGACATCCCATCCAAATATATATGCTAGCGGGGATATCGCAGGGCCACCTCTCCTAGCCCATAAGGCCTTTGCCCAGTCCCTGGTTGCTGCGGAGAACATTGCTGGAAGGAATATAGCCTTTGATCCGAAGGCGATACCCTCCGTTATATTCACAGATCCCGAGATAGCCTTTGTAGGTATTAGTGAGAATGAGGCTAAAAAACAGGGTTATAAGGCGAGGAGTGTGAAGCTTCCCCTAGGAGGGGTTGCTAGAGCAGCGATCGAAGAGGTGGAGGAGGGATTTGCAAAGATAGTATTTGATGAGGAGACTAAGGAGATACTCGGCTTCTACGTAGTTGCACCACACGCATCAGAAATAATATCTGAGGCTGTGCTGGCGATTGAGATGGGGGCAACTCTAGAGGATCTATCGCTAACGATACATCCACACCCCACAATATCAGAGGTTCTTGAAGAGATCTCAGAGCTAGCACTTGGAAGGCCTAAGCATTTCTTTATTAGGAGGAGATCTGCTAGCTAGTCTACGTCCCTATTTTCACAGCATATCTACCTGGCTTTGTTATGCCTAGGGCCTTTGCTATTTGAGATCTATCTGGATCTAGTATGATTATCATCCCACTCCACTCCTCACTAAAATCCGAAGATCCGCATACCGGGCATGTCTGCACCTCTAGAGGTGCTAATGCCTTACAACTTTTACATGCCTTAAAGACTTTCTTCCTACCCCTAGGCTTGCTCATCTTTCACACCTTCAAAACCTCATCTCTAGAATGGGGAGATTGCTTATAAACCATCATAGCCTCACCCACCGTTCACCCGAGAGCGGTTTTAGCCACCCTCGGGCTCCTCACGGTCTCCCCAGGTCCCCTCACCGCGGTTCATCCACGGATCTCGGAAACCTGGGGTCACCAATAAACCTATAACCTCTGGGGCTTATATATGCATCGGCATAGCTAATAGCCCCCGAAGAGCATTAACCGCGAACCCACATGAAAGCTTCTAAAGACAAAAAAGTTTCAGCCCCTCAGATCGGGTATCTCTATCTTGAGGCAGAGCTGCTAGCCTCTATCCATTCTAGTTTTCCTAGGTTAGGTTGCCTCATAGTCATAGCGATCCTTGGAAGCCCTGCTGCTTGGAATGATATGTTTGTGATCCTTCCCCTAACTTTATCTCCTACAGTTACTTGCCTCTTATTCCTATCCCCTACTATTGCCTTCAAAGCATCATCGTATTCTATATCATCAGCATCCATAACCTGTGATATATGTACAAAGGCGTCGAGAGGCCCTATATTTACGAAGAGCCCTATATTCCTTACCTCTTTAACAACCCCCTCTACAACCTCGTGGAGTGTTGGGACATAGCTGAGCATCTTAAACCTTGCCTCTAGATATATAGAGCCATCGCCTGGGAGTATAAGACCCATATCACTTACACTTACATCATATACCAGTATAATGATCCCGAGATCCTTGTTGAATTTAGATTCATATTTCTCCCTGAGATATTCCTCTGCAACAACCTCTACAGGCTCTCCAAACCTGCTTGGGGGGATCTTTACATAGTCCACCGCCTCGTATACCCTATACAATCAGGATCACCCTAACAGTATGTGGGATCGAGTGGCTCAATCTAAAAACCCTAAGTCACTATTATCAGCTCTACC
>JAWAXC010000098.1 GCA_038897115.1 Sulfolobales archaeon
GGCATATGGGCTTACATCGATCTCAGAGGGTCTTCTAAGCTCTACACCGAGCTCCCTAAGAAGATCTGCAAGACCCTGCAAAGCCCTATAATCAACATCAACAGCATCTCTGAAATATGAGAGCTCATCCATATCACCAGCCCTTGAAAGCATTATAGCCAGAGACCTGAGATCGTGGTTAACTATATACCACTGATTAACAGCAAACCTCTTAATCGCATCAACACCAAGCCTACCCTCCATAGCATCTCTAACGAATGGATGGTTAACAATCTCATTCTCAATAGATCTAAGAGACTCCCTAACCTCCCTATAGAAACCCCTAACATCAACACCAACCCCCATAACAAACACCAACCCAAGAAACATAGAGAGCTAATAAACAATCTATAGAGAAACTATAGAGCTGGAATTAAGATCTGTATATACAGGCAGATTATAGAATCAATAAGGGCTTTAACGATATAGGAGATCATAGCTGGCACCCCTTGCACTAGAAGGACGAGGTTTTCAGCTGGATGCATGTATTCCCATAGCTTTAGTAGTTCCCATGGGTTTATAGCTGGAAGCCTCGCTCTTAGATGCTTGTGGAATGTTGATGCATCTTTTTTATGCCTTTGTGGATATCCTATTTGGATAGTATGGAGGAGGTTCTCGACGTATTTGTTCTCGATCTAAGCTATGAGGTTGTTAGATCAGAGCCTCAGATAATTATATGGGGTATCGATGGCTCTGGTAATAGGGTTCTTCTGAGGGACAGGAGTTTTAGGCCATACTTCTACGCTGTTCTAGAGGATGATGCCCCTGTAGATAGTGTTGCTGAGATGATTAGGAAGCTGAGTATCCCATCATCCCCTATCACGGATGTTAGGAGGGTTGATAGGAGGTTCTATGGAAGGCCTGTTAATGTCCTCAGAATACAGACTGTGATCCCTGAGAGTGTTAGGGATTATAGGGAGAGGGTTAAGGGGCTTGCATATGTTAGGGAGGTTCTAGAGGCTGATATAAGGTTTGCCCTGAGATATATGATCGATAGGGATACCCCTCCAAGCACCTGGCATAGGTTTAGGGTTAGAAAGCTACCGAGAAGCGGTGACTACAGGGTTTCGGAGGAGTATGAGGTTATAGAGAGGATAGGCTATGGAGATATTACGAGGCCACCGAACCTAAGATCTGTTGCCTTCGATATAGAGGTTTATAACCCCAGGGGGTCTCCAAGGGCTGAGACAGATCCTGTGATAATAATAGGGGTTATGAATGATAGGGGCGAGCTCACACAATTCCTCGCAGAGGATCCAGGGCCAAGGGATTTGAAGCCCATTAGGGAGTTCATTGAATATATACTCGAGGAGGATCCAGATATACTTTTTGGATATAACAGCACATACTTCGACATACCATATCTCATGGAGAGATGTAAGAGGCACGGTATAAAGCTCGATATAGGGCGTAGAAAGGGGGCTGAGCCGAGGCCGAGTGTGTATGGCCACTACTCGATTCCTGGGAGGCTCCACATAGATCTATATGACTTCGCTGAGGAGATACACGAAGTTAAGATCAAAAGCCTAGATGCTGTTGCAGAGTATCTAGGCGTTATGAGTAGATCTGAGAGAACATATGTCTCGTGGTACGAGATAGCTAGATACTGGGATGACAAGTCTAAGAGGCCTATCCTGCTTAAATACTCAAGAGATGATGTTATATCAACACTTGGGATCGGGATGAAGATCCTGCCATTCGCGATCCAACTATCATCCCTAACAGGACTACCACTAGACCAGGTTGGCGCAGCCTCGGTAGGGCATAGGCTGGAATGGTATCTCATGAGAGAGGCATATAAATATGGGGAGCTGGTGCCAAACAGGGAGGAGAGGCCCTACGAGCCATATAAAGGGGCGGTTGTTCTAGAGCCAAAGCCGGGGATACATAGCAATATAGCTGTTATGGACTTCTCCTCTATGTACCCAAACATAATGATCAAATATAACATAGGCCCAGACACATATATATCAAACCCAGAGGAATGCGGTGAGGAGGGATGCTGGGAGGCTCCAGAGACAGGGTATCTCTTTAGAAAATCCCCTCCAGGGTTCTACAAGAGGGTTCTAGAGACCCTTCTAAAGCTTAGAAAAGCTGTTAGGGAGGAGATGAAGAAATATAGCATGGATAGCGTTGAATATAGGATCCTTGATGAGAGGCAGAGGGCTCTAAAGATACTTGCAAACGCAGCCTACGGCTATATGGGCTGGGTTGGGGCTAGATGGTACTTCAGACAGGGGGCGGAGGCTGTCACGGCATGGGGTAGGGCTACTATTAAAAGGGCTATAGAGATTGCGAGGAGTATGGGGCTTAACGTGATCTATGGCGATACAGACTCGCTATTCATAGGCTATGTCAAGGGGGTTGCGGAGGAGTTTGCAGAGAGGATCTCTAAGGAGCTTGAGATGGAGATAAAGATAGAGAAGATCTATAGGAAGGTGTTCTTCACAGAGGCTAAAAAGAGATACGTCGGCCTGACAGAGGATGGGAGAATAGATATTGTGGGCTTCGAAGCTGTTAGAGGTGATTGGTCGGAGCTTGCGAAGGAGATCCAGGAGAAGGTTGCAGAGGTTATCCTTAGAACAGAGGATATCTCAAAGGCTATAGAATATGTGAGGGGGGTTATAAAGGATCTTGAGGCTGGTAGAGTACCCATTGAGAAGCTCGTGATATGGAAGACCATAACAAGGCCTCTAGACGAGTACGAGGCTACAGCGCCCCATGTAAGGGCAGCTAAGATCCTCCTCAGCAAGGGTGGGAGAATAGCTATTGGGGATAAGATCGGATATGTCATTGTAAAAGGTGCTGGGAGGATCAGTGATAGGGCTATGCCATACTTCTTCGTAGATCCAAAGGATATAGATCCAACATACTATATAGATCACCAGGTTATACCAGCAGCCCTGAGAATCCTCGAATACTTCGGCGTGACAGATAAAACACTTAGATCCGGGGCTAAGAGTAGAAGCCTATTCGAATTCAAGAAATGAGAAGCCCTAGCCCAGGTTATATGGCTTTCCATTTTTGAGTATATCCTCGGGGATCCTGTCTTTATACTTCTGCAGGAAATCCCTATCCTCCTTCTCATTCCTATACATATCCGGGAGCATCCTTGGTATCTCATCAATCACAGGATACCATCTGCCACACTTGCCACATCTAATCACAGCTGTGACGATCTCTATGGCTATGCACTCCTCACAAGGAGTCTCGACCTTCTCCTTCGAAAGGTCTTTCTTTAGATAGCTACACCAAAGCTCGCAAAGAGGCTTCTCCCTCCCAAGCTCCCTCCTCTGGAGCTTCCTCTCCTCGATAACTATCAGCTCTAGCGGGAAGTTCCTGCACATAGGGCAGGCCAGGAGATCTAGGAGCCTGTACTTCACTATGTAACACCCCTCACTATCGAGAGAATCTCGCTGAGCATCCTCCTACCCTCATCCTCGCTGGGAGACTCGAGCATGATCCTCAGCACAGGCTCTGTGCCAGAGGGTCTCACAAGGAACCATCCACCGGGTGTGGCTACCCTAACACCGTCTACATCAACAACCTCGAAGCCCTTATAAACCTGTTTAACAGCCTCTACAGCCTTGAGAGCCTTGGATCTATCCATGGGTATCTTGGTCTTAACTATATATACCTTAGGAAACACCGAGAATAGCTCTGAGGCCCTCTTACCCGAGTATGCCATGGCCTCTAGGAAGAGGGCGAGCTTGGCACCCCCATCCCTGACGCTATGATGGAGCGGATATACAAAACCCCCGTTCTCCTCGAAAGCACATATACCCCCAGAGGCTCTGAGGCCCTCGACAAGCCTTTTAATCCCAACAGCTGTATAGGAAACCCCTATACCAGCTTTTCTAAGATGCTCAGCTACATATTCAGATGTTGAGACAGCTGTGACAACCCTTCTAGCCCCTCTATATCTCCCCATCTCCGCCAGGTGGATCGCTATTATAGAGGCGCTCCTATCCCCCCAATGCGCCTCACCATCCTCCGAGACAAATATAGCTCTATCTCCATCGCTATCGTGCCCAACCCCTAGATCTGCTCCAACGCTTCTCACAACCCTCGAGAGATCCCCTAGAGTCTCTGGGGTAGGCTCGTAGTGTCTTGAAGGGGTTGGAGATGGATCCGCGTTTATGGCTAGCACCTTAACACCCAGCCTCCTAAGGATCTTAGGTGTTGTATAAGCTGTCACACTGTTTGCAGCATCAACCACAACTCTATAGCCTTTAGAGGATATCCTCTGGATATCGACTAGAGAGGCTATCCTATCAACATATAGATCTGCAACCCCCTCGACCCTTTTAAGAGAATGGCTTGCCTCGACATAGTCAACCCTTCTAAACCTTGATTCAAAGTATATTGCCTCCACCTCCTCCTCAACATTATCGCTAACCTCTATACCATCGGATCCTATGAGCTTTATACCAACATATTCAGGCGGGTTATGGCTTGCAGTGAACATTACACCAGCGTCGAAGCCCATCTCCCTAACAGCGAGCTGGAGAGCCGGTGTGGGGATCTTTCCAGCATCATATACCCTGACACCGGTGCTTATTAGACCTGCTATACCAGCATGATATATAGCCTCGGTCCCGCCTCTATAGTCCGAGGCCACCAGAACCCTTGCCCCTGGCTTGAGATATGTGCCTATCGCCATACATAGCCTAGATGCCTCGACAACCCCTAGATCCTTGTTGAAAACCCCTCTAACACCGTCAGTCCCAAATAACCTGGGCATTTTCTATCCAACCAATAAATCTCTTTGGGGTTTTTATATGGGGTTTGGAATGCGTGTAATATGGTTCGACGCCCTCACATCTAAGCAGTTGTTGATAGCAGCGTCTCTCAAGAAATATCTCTCGCCAAGGGGATATGATGTGATTATAACCTCGAGGAGGTATGACGCTATAGAGGGGCTGGCTGAAGCCCTAGGAATCGATGCTATCCTGATCGGTGGATATGGGGAGACGCTGTATGAGAAGCTTAGGATAGATATAGATAGGATGTCAAGGCTACTCGAGATCCTATATCCAAGGCTCAAAGATCTAGTGGCTGGGGTTTCCTACCCAAACCCAGCCGAGGCTAGGATCATATATGGCCTTGGAAAACCCCTCATAATACTCTCAGACACACCACACTCGATCCATGCCAATAGGCTCACACTACCCCTAGCATCATATCTAATCTATAGCGAGTGTATAGAGGATAGCGAGTGGAAGCCCTACCTACTCCCCCACACAAGGATCGTCAGATACCCTGGTGTAGATGAGCTCAGCTGGATCTTCTACCTAGAGGATGCACAGGATGCAAGGCATATTAAGAGCCTCGGCCTAGATGAGAAGGGCTACGTGGTTATCAGGCCTGAGGAGAGCAAGGCATCATACTATACATGGGGATCTAGGGAGGATATATGGTTCAAACTAATCGATGGAGTACTATCTATGGGTCTCTCAGCAGTCTTCCTACCTAGATACGAGGATCAGAGGAGGATGGTTGAGGAGAGATATAGAGATACCGTGGCAAGGGGGAAGATAGTGATACCCCCACCCAGAAAAGCCATAGGGCCGGCCCTGGCAAAGCACGCAGTAGCAGTGATTACTGGGGGAGGGACGATGGCTAGAGAAGCTGCGCTCTATGGCGTCCCAGGGATCACTTTATTCCCCATGGAACTCTCGGTGGATAGATGCCTAGCATCTAGAGGAATACCTATATACAGAGTAGATAATGTGGAGAGGGTTCTCGAGATTATAGAGAGATCAGCTAGGGATCCCGATGCATATGTGGATAAGGTTAGACAAGCTATCCAGGGTCTAACCCCGCCTAACGAGATAATATATAGTGTGCTCAAGGAAATCTCGATCTAGAAGAAAATATATGATTTACTAATAAATAAATATATTATTCGCCTAATGCTATAATATGATGAACGATGCCCATGCCACGGGAACCCGGTATAGGGATAAAGCTATTAGTGGCTATAGGGGTTTCGATATTCATAGTATCAGCCCTGATAGGCGGGATCTCCCCCGATAGCATTAAAAACGCTCTCTACAGTTCCTTCAGCGAGAAGGCTAAAGAGATAGAGAATGCTGTGAGGGGCGGGAGCCTCCTACTCCTCCCCCTCCTGATATTCAGCAACAACCTAGTTGTATCCCTTATACTCCTAGCACTCTCCCCAACAATCGTAGGTCCCTGGACCTTCATGGCTTTCCAGGGCTTCGCCACAGGAGCGATAGTGGGGTACCAAGCTGTTGATGAGGGTATCACAAACCTAACATCCCTCATCCCAGGATGCACCTTATCCCCGGACAAGCTTACCCTTGCAAAGCTCGTTCTCCTGATCCCACACGGTGTCTTCGAGATAACAGGTGTGAGCATGTTCTTCGCATCATCCGCAAGGCTATCAATGGATATCCTTGGATATGCTATGTGGAAACTAGGTAGAAGATCTGAGAGGCCCAACATATCAAAGACACTAGGATCTCTTCTAATGCCGATCACAATAGGGATACTCCTCCTAGTAGTTGCGGCCTTCGTAGAATCCTTTATAACCCCCCTAATAGGGTTTATAACTATAGTATTTCTATGTAGATGAGAAGGTTTTTCCAACTCACAAAGGATTTAGAAGCCTAATTATAGTAGGATAAAAGAAACGTTTAAAGCCTATTGCCTCGATATTGAAATTATAACGTATATATTATACCTAAAGATCTTTTTTGATTTAAGCTATTTACATCTCTATCCCTACCCTTTTAGAGAAGTTATTTATTGTGATAGATACGATCTCGTTGTTCTTGATCCTCACTACTATATCTTCACCAACTAGAATTGCTTCATCTACCTCCTCGACCTCGTCTCCGAAGTTTATGTATAGCGTGTCCGCAGATCTATCGTAGTCTATCCATATATCATCCAGCTTTCTGATCTTATACTCCTTCTCCACTATACTCCCTATTTCTTGTCCCTTGGAGGTTTATAGATGTTTCTTAAGAACCGTGTTTAAACTGTTTATAGCGATCCATTGGGGGTTTGACTATGATCTGCATGCTTTTTTAGCTCATATGGGGTGCAAAATATATTTTTTTCTAACGCATATATATAGGGGTAACAGGTTAATGGCTATAAGAGGTTCTAATCTAGACTATATAGAGAGGAGAGCACTTAGTAATATGTACTCAATTATAGATCAGCTATCAGAGACTCTAGGGGCTTCTAGAGATATTGTGGAGAAGGCTAAGGAGATAGCTGTTAAATGTGTTGAGAAGAGGCTTCAGAGGGGTAGATCATATAAGTGTGTTGCGTTAGCAGCTATCTACGCAGCATCTAGAATAGCTGGAAAGCCTCTTCCAATCAAACAGATCTCCCTGGTTACGGAGACACCTATTGATGAGCTTAGATCCTGCTATAACTCGCTTCTAAAGGCCCTCTGGGGGGAGCTTAGATATGAGAGGCCTCCCGATCCTAGTGATTATATAGAGTCGATAGCAAGCAGGGTTGAGATCGATAGCGATGTTATAGCGGAGGCTAGGAGGATACTCGATATAGTTAGAAGGGAGATACCCTTCATGGGTAAGGATCCCACGAGCTATGCTGCCGCGGCAATCTATATAGCTGCGAAGAGGCTTGGGAAGCCAATTAGCAAGACAAGAGTATCCCTCGCAGCAGGGATCACCGAGGTTACTGTTAG
>JAWAXC010000099.1 GCA_038897115.1 Sulfolobales archaeon
AACACCCACGATCCTTTCAATACCCTGATCTAGATATGCGATAATCTCAGTAGAACCTGGCTCTGTCGAGACTATCCTCTTAATCATAGAACCACCTAATAGGATAAGCTATCGAGCTATATATGGATTATCAATCCATATGAAGCTCGTATCCCGCCTTACACATTAAGATAGGGAATACATACCAATATTTTGATCATTAATACTTAGAATTATAGTATTTAAAGTAGTGAAATAGCAGGAGGCTAGGAAGCGAGTATTTAAAATAGCGGGAATAATATAGACAGATTTCTTGCTATGGGGAATTTTAACTAGAGGAGATCTAGAAATTAAGAGTATATAGCTTTTCCGATATAGAGCTAGCTAGGGTGATGAAAAATATTATAGAGCTTAGAACAATAGTATGGGAGGGGATGTACAAACGGCTATAGGGAAAAAGGTTGTGGTAGGTTCTGACGATCTATATCCTGCTGCGAGATTTGTATTTGAATATCTGAAGAAAAAGGGCTTCGAGGTAATACCTGTGGGCTCGCTTAAGACAAACAAGCCAGAGCCATGGCCTCTTGTAGGGTTAGAGGTTGGGCGGATGGTTGCTGAGGGAAAGGCTGACTGGGGTGTTGTTGTATGTTATACAGGAACTGGGGTCTCGATTGCTGCTAACAAGGTTAGGGGTGTGAGGGCAGCGCTATGCAACGATGCTCAGACAGCTAGGGGTGCCAGGCTTTGGAATGATGCTAATGTCCTTGCCCTCAGCGGTAGGCTTGTTTCTGAGGAGGTTGCTAAGGAGATAATCGAGGCGTGGATATCAACAACGGAGATAGATCCCTCTGAAAAGGGGAATATAGAATTTCTAAAAAAGATCGATGAAGGCGGTATACCCTCTGGTGAAGAAGTTTCTCAGAAATAGTGGGAGAGCTCTAAGCTATATTAACCATTTTTTATAGTATGTAGATGTTGAAAAATGGATAAACAAGGGCTACATATTCCTATAAGATGCTAGGATCTTATATTTGGATCTTTTAAAGCGTGTCCCGTTAATACTATAGCGATGCTAGAATCGGGATCTATGAGGCCCTCATTAACAATCTTTATGAGGCCTGCTAAAGATGCTGCACTAGCCGGCTCACACCCGATCCCCTCGAGCCTTGCGAGAAGCCCTTGGGAAGCTAAGATCTCATCGTCATCAACGATCACGAAGAAGCCCCCTGTCTCTCTAACAGCTTTAAAAGCTTTTAGCCAGTTAGCTGGTTTTCCAATCCTTATCGCAGTTGCAATTGTTTCGGGTTTTTCAAAAGGTTCTATAGCCTTTCCACCATAGACCCACCCTCTAGCTATTGGCGATGCCCCTCTAGCCTGAACCCCAATTATTCTTGGCATTCTACCTATCAATCCTATATCGCGGGCTTCTTTGAAGCCTTTGTAGAGGGCATATATATTTCCTCCATTTCCAACCGGTAGGATCACTAGATCAACTTCCCCTAGATCCTCAGCTATTTCATAGGCAGCGGTTTTCTGCCCCTCAAGCCTCCATGGGTTTATAGAATTTAGTGGATATAGCATGTCTTTTCCGGATAGCTCTTCAAATACATTTAATAAGGCATCGTCAAAGGATCCATCTATATATATTGTTCTAGCACCATGTAGCATGCTTTGAAACAGCTTTCCATTAGCTACATAGCCCTTGGGAAGGACAACTGTGACCCTAGCCCCGGCTCTTGCGCCATATGCTGCTGCTGATGCAGCCGTATTCCCTGTGCTAGCTACTATAAACTCTTTAAAGCCATAATGAGTTGCGAGGCTCACAGCAAGACTCATACCTCTATCCTTGAAGCTTCCAGTAGGGTTCATACCCTCTATCTTTGCATATATCTCTCTAACCCCTAGAACCCTGCTTATCGTTTTCAACCTTATAGCAGGGGTTGCCCCTTCTCCCAGCGTTATCGGCTCGATCTGGTCGCCCATTGGGAGTGCTCTTCTATATCTCCACATGCTTCTAATATTATAGAACTCGGATCTAGATATGTTGGAGACATCCATTAAAACCTCTAGAGGTCCTCCACAGAAGCTGCAGAATGTAGCCCTAACACTAGATATATTCTCCCTATTACATATGAGGCATTTTAGAACAACCCTTTTATCCCTTATCTCTAGCCCCATGTATTTCGAGCCCTGATTTCCATCATAACCACCATAAATGCTGGGTGGAGCTCTCTTATAAGCCTTACCGTATATTCTCCTTGAGGATAATGGGGGAGAGGAGAGATCCACAATATAGGATAAGGGTTAGGCTCTCCGCGATTGTGAACTTTCTCGTGGGGATCTATAGGACGATAACCTCTTTCATATTCACAGTTGTAGTTATAAGAAGGCTTGATCCCTCTGAATATGGTTTATACGCAACCCTCCTAGGCTTAGCTAACGCTATTGCAATGCCTATTGGCTCGTGGATCTCGTGGGGATCTAGGAGATATGTGCTAGGCGTGTCTAGCTCGCTAAGGGCTACCTTTATCATTGCGGGTATATACATTGCTATTGCTATCCCTCTATTTATAGCTGCGGCCATGATCTTCATAGGTGGTGTTTATAGCTATTTCCTCCTCTCAATTCTAATAATGATCTTCTACGTTATATTATCTCCCCTTAACCTATGGATCTCATTGCTCAGCCTATATGCTCCTGAGAAAGGGGGATATCTAGGAGTGCTCTTCGAAACTACTAGGGTTGCTCTCTCCTACTATCTAGTAGTTATCCTTGGCATTGGAGTATTTGGAGCTGTTATAGGGCCTGGAATTGCTAGTATAGTGCTCATTATATCCAGCATGCTTCTCCTTGCTAGGATAAGGGTTGTTGATCTAAGGCTAAACATGCTTAGAAACCGTGCCAATGGGGGTTTTGGCGAGGCTATGAGGCTGCTAAAGCTATCTATCCTAAGCATACCGGGGATCGTTACTGGTGCTCTTGGCAATATAGATAAAGCGGTTATGGGTATTATCTCCTCATCAACAATCCCTGCAGCATATGCATCTATCGCCTCGGTTCCCAAGGCCTTTATATCGCCTGGGGCTTTTACATCTGGGCTATATGCAAAGATCTTGAGAGAGCCTAGGGGAGAAGACATAACCGATATACTTATTATATATAGTTTTATCTCCATCTTCCTCACATCTATCTTGATAGCACTCTCAAAGCCAGCTATATCTCTCTTCAACCCAGCATATGTTGATGGCTCCCTACTATTTATAATGGCATCTATAGAAGCCCTCATCATTGGATATGCAGCAATATTCGAGGCAGTGGCAATCGGGGTTGAGAGGGCTGATGTGGAGGGTAGAAGCTTCTCATATATAGCAAACACAGCCCTTGGGAAGATCCCTCTCGCCCAGATG
Organism: Sulfolobales archaeon; assembly: GCA_038897115.1. Lineage (NCBI taxonomy): Archaea > Thermoproteati > Thermoproteota > Thermoprotei > Sulfolobales > Sulfolobales archaeon. Next base: position 3,387 of record JAWAXC010000099.1, read on the forward strand.
ACTAGGATGGTGTTATGCATTTCCATAGCATCAGCTGCTCAGACTATGCTCTGGATTAGCGGTGCTAGGGATCCTGTGATATTGGTTCTGCCATATAGCATTTCATATCTTGTATCCTCAGCACCATATACACTATACATATATAGGCTAGCAACTAGAAATGCCAGATTCATAATCCCGTGGAGAGATATCGCTGCATTTGTGATAGCTTCAATAGCATCATCATATACAGCGATACTATGGGGCGCAGATAGTATTATTATAAAGTCTTTCTGGAGAGATCTCGCGATCCTAATACCAAGCATAGTAATCTCAGCCTCTACATATGCGTTACTATCGCTCCTACTATCGCATAGACTTAGAATCTTGTTTATAACGGGAGCGAGATATGTTCTGAAAACCATAGCATAATGGATCAAAGGTTTCTACCTAGCCCTTTCAGAGCTAGGTTTCCAGCTATAAAATCAGCTATAAAAAGGATATATGTTGCCACGTTATACACGGCCTCTTAACTGTGACAGTAGAGCGCCGATCCTTTGTGATGCGAAGATATCACCCCTTATCTTTAGCTCTCCTCTTAGATATGCTCTAACAGGATCTAACTCTCCCTTTATAATCTTAACCATTACCTCATCCTTAGCGGATAGAACAGCTGTGGGCGATGCATGTCTGCCCTCAACAATCTTGACGATACCTTCAGATGTTATTTCCATATAGAAGGGGGGTTCACCCTCGATCTCGAATTGGAAGTACATCGGACCCTTTATCTGCCCTTTCAACTTGGGATCGCTATTCACAATTTCCGCTGTCTTTCTCATAAGATCTAGCGTTGCCAAGAGACCCTCCTTAATAATATTCTCTTCCAATATATAAGCATATTCAATATATTTTCTAACATATTTTTTCTACCCTCTCTATCTAGAACCAGATTTATCACATGGGGAGCCGAATATTAGCCTCTACGCTGATATCCTGTGGAAGGGTGCCCACTATGTCTAGGGCTGGGCTAATGGTGTTGATCACCCTCTTATTAATAATAACAACAATATATATGGTTGTCAATGGCTTCACTCCTACAGCACAGCTAGTGGAAAAGCCCTATATACTTGATCCGACCTATTCGGTGACACAGATTATAAAGCCGGGAGCCTGGTTTATAGTTGAGGTGAGGGATCCCTCAGGAGCTTTTACACCAGGTCTTGCAACTGCTAATCTATCTTGCTATATATCTGGTCTTATCAATATTTCTCTAAAGGTGAATAGGTATAGCAGCCAGGCTGGTATACATAGTATCAACTTCTCTGTCCCTAGGTTTGAGCTTCCTGCAGGGGGGTTCTACCCATGTTCTCTAGTTGTTTCAGATGGGAGGAATCTGTTGATTAGTGAGAAGAGTGTCTATATATATAATAAGAGCCTAGATAAGCTGGGGATCCTACATATATCGGATATCCATATACTCCTACCAACACCTATTGGAACTGCATATCAAACTCTAACCTCAGCCGTGTTTCTGGCTAACATGCTCAGCGACATTGATCTCGTGATCAACACAGGCGATACGATAGATAGGCCTGGAGATGCTATGCTCTACACCTATTATAGACAGGCTCTGAAGATACTTTTAAAACCCATACTAGCTGTTCCAGGGAATCATGATGGATCTGGGATAAGCCCAGACGTGTTTTCAGCTGTATATGGCTCTAATGTTGGTTCGATAACATGGTTCAGGAGGATTGAGAACTACCTAATAGTCGGTCTCGATACATCTGCTAGGGGTGTTATAGATAGTTCTCAATTAGCATTTCTCGAGAAGATCCTTAGAGAGAATCAAGATGCTAAGGTCAAGATCGTTTTAACCCACCACCCGATCTTTAGGGCAGGGGCTAAGGGCTTATATATAGATCAGCCCCTTAAGGATGTTCCAAGAGATCTCCTATATGCATCTTGGGCGGGGGATGAGAATATAGCTAGGGAATTCCTAAGGCTGATCGATATATATAATGTGTCAGCTGTTCTAGCAGGGCATGTACACCAGGACTCAATAGTTATATATAGGAACAAGACTATATTCATAACAACCGGCACATTGGGTGGCCCGAGATCTGATTATAACGCATTTAGAATAATAGATATATATTCAAACGGTACCGTGTCGCCTAGATATGCTCCTGGAACCAATGCTAGAAGTAATATGAATAGCTATAATATTGAAAAAGCTATTATAAGATACTGGGTTGATAAGGACTACTCGGGGGTCTTTCTAAATATCTCTAAGGAGCTAGGCATATCCTTTAGAGACCCTGTAAGCATTTATCTAGACTCTCCAGGCTCTAATAGCACAATAGAGAGGATATTATATGATGCTCGATCTAGAGAGATTGTTGAGCCAGCTGCTAAGATAGAGATTCTGGGAGAAGATGGCGTTTTAAGAACCATATATAGGGTAGATCTATCGGGCCAGGAGATCTATAGGCCGCAGGGTATTGTAGCAAAGAATCCAAATCTAGACACATCTCTAAAGCCCGGTATAATCAGTATAAATGTAGATCCAAGGCAGCCTAGGCAGGGGATAGACCCAATTAGGGTAAGTGTTGAGGTGTCGAGGGGATCTACATATGTTTATAGGGTCGAGATCATATTAAGAGCTTCTACAAAGGACGGCAGATCTATAGATCTTTGGGAGGAGGCCCTCCCAAGCTGGGACTATACGAAGTACATAGCGATGTTCAAAGAGATCAACGCTTCAAGGGCGATCCTCCTAGTGAGAGCATATGATCTCTATGGCAATATTGTGGAGAGCGAGATCTCAGTAACATTTAGAGAAGTACAGAGGGCAGCTACGGCACAGACCACAACTATAGCTGTAACTACAACACAACCTCCTATATATACAACCACACCGCCAGCTATTATCGTAGCTACCACAACGCCGGTAACAGTAATCACTAGCGCTATTAGCCCACCAGTAGAAACAACTGGTTCAGCAACACCACCTACAGCTATATATACTCAAAGAGCTATTGGCGATTCACTCGGACTTATAGTTGGTATAGTAATAGCTGTTGTTGGCATAGCTTTGGTAGTGATCCTCTTTATAAAAAGGAGAGGCTAGTTTTAAAAATACTACTTTGTCTCCCCCTCTTTCTCAGCTTTAGCCTGCTCCTCTAGCTTTTTAAGCTCCGCCTCAATCTCCTTCTCTATCTCCTCTATTGGCTTGGGTGGTGGTGTGGTTGCAAGTGTATAGCCTATCCAGCCTAGGATCCCCATAACACCTGTAACAGCTACGAATATCGTTATCTTAATAAGGATCTCCGCTATTCTATCTTCAGCGAAGAACAGCCCATATAGATATATCAATATAATCACAGCGCTAATCACCATTAACCCTAATCCGATCAGCTTATCTCTTTCAGGCATTTTGGCACCATATGTAGATGGTGTAGGGGATATATTAATAAATGGTATATGGTAATAACAGATTCTATATAGGAGGCATCTAATTTACGGCTGCGAGCTTCACCCATTAGGGCGGGGAGGTCAGAGCCCTTTATCCCCGGGGTTTAGTTGTGAATAGTCATTCGCTTTAGTATTGTGGGTGGAGGGTATCTTTTTATTATAGCTTAAAAAGTTTTTTTGCTATTTCAAGTAATATAGATCGTTCTTATGTAGAAAAGTATTTAAGCAATGTAAGATTTTATTTAACTCAAGTGCGTATATATGGTGCAGGTTAGCACATATCTTCCAATACCAAGGCAGGTGGGGGAGGAGTTCTGGGATGTTGAGAGAATTGAGCATATAAGGAGGCTTGCTACTACGGGTAAGCCTTACAAGATATATGTTGATAGAAGGGATAGTTTGAGGATATTAGATAGAGTTATCTTTAAGGAACTTCCAAAGGATCTAGATCCAAAGGAGGATGTGAATGCATCTACATACACAGAGATCTCCGGGATACCGATGTCATCACCTATATATCTAGGGGATATGTCCTATGGAGCTCTGAGCGGGATCCCCAATATAGCTATAGCTATGGCTGCAGATGCTATGGGAATCCTCGCTGGAACTGGAGAGGGAGGTCTCCACCCAGACGTGGCTAGATATAAAAGAATATTTATACAGTGGGCATCAGCTAGGTTTGGGGTTGATATAGATGTTCTGATGAAGGGCATGGGGATCGTTATAAAGATTGGGCAGGGTGCTAAACCAGGTATTGGAGGCCATCTCCCAGGATCAAAGGTTACCGAGCCCATATCACTTACCAGAAGGATCCCGGTGGGC
>JAWAXC010000100.1 GCA_038897115.1 Sulfolobales archaeon
AGAATGCCTAGGGAGCCCCTCATAATAGCCTTTATACTCTGCTTCATATCGGGCACAACATGGAGGAGATGTCCGAGGCTTCTCATAAATACTGGGAATGCATCGTCATACTTAACAAGCCTAGACTCGAGGTTTATAATAAGCCTGCCAAACACTATCAAGGAGATTGAGAGAAGGGATATGGGGAGTATCATTTGATATGGATACACAACTAGCCCAACCATGAAGAGGGGGACACCAACAATGATTGATAGCAGTGTGTATAGCCTTATCCTCCTCTCAACATATGATCTCGAAAAGGCTATTGGATCCCTTGGTATCATGATAATAACTATAAAAGCTAGCACAGCAATAGATATGAGAAGACCTAGAGCTGAGGCTATAAAGAATTGATCACCACCACCTAGTAGCATAGCCATTATAGCCATATTAGCGAGTAGAAAGACAGATGTGCTCATAGATGTTGAGAAGAGGCTAAATAGAACCCTGATCGCCTCGAAAACCTTGTCCATCTGGGATACATATGTGACAAGAGCACTATCTATCTCATTCCTGAGAAAAGCCACCATATCAGCTCCAGAGCCAACCACCTGTGAGAGCCTCTCGAGAAACTCCTTAGTAAATACCCTTTTAACCCTCTTAGATGCTAGAACCAACGCTGTTACAAGATCATATCCCCAGCCCCTAACAACCCTATCTATAAATACTAGGGTTTTATGCGTCTTCCTATAGATCCTATCCTCAGAAGATAGGATCCTTATAGCATCCCTTCGCTCAATCCCAGAGCTTATGAGGGCATATAGATGGACCATCAGCAATAAGTCCTCGAGGTCTAACCCGCGGGAGGAGATCCTGAGGATCCCTAGCCTAGGCATTCTTACCCTTGCCATAGCCCCCACCATTCTCCTCTATAAACGATGTATCGCCCTTCTCAAGCCTGGCCACGAGCTTCTCCAGCGGATATCTATATGTAGCCCTAATAGCCCTCCACACCCTCCAATAGCTTGTAACCCTATTCCTAGCTAGGAGTTCGAGGAATCTTGCCCTCATGCTGAGCTCATCATATATAAGCTTTATCTGGGATCTAGGTATACCCCTTCTAAGGGCTATCTTATACTCAAGTATGAATGAGGATCCCCTACCCATGTATATATGCACATCCCTCCCAGGATCCCATGTGAAGGCTGGTAGGTAGGCGATTCTACCTTTATCAGGGTCATAACCTATTATCTCGTCAACCTCGATTACCCTTCTCATAAGCCTACCCTTTTTATCATATACAGCGCTCTGAAACACTGCTATGTTTAGGTTATCAAGATACGATGGGGGAACCTCTATAGGGCTTCCTGTGAGTCTCTGGATCAGCCTCTGGATATTTGCTGCGTGGAAAGTGCTCATAACACCGTGGCCTGTGTTGTGGAGTAATATTGGTTTAGACCCTCCTAGGAATGTCTCATCGCCGGGAACTGATAGATCGTATACATAGCCCTTATAATCTATCTCCTCAACACGTTCCACACCAACGACCCTTATACCCCTGCCAATCTCTATACCATCTCCTATACCGTTACCTGGGCTACCTAAGATCGGATCTTCTAGATCTTCTAGCCTGTGTATCCTCTTAAGCCAGCCAACAATCTCGGAGAGCTTAACACCTTTAACGCTTTTCCCATCGCATTTAGATCCGCATAGCTCCCTCAAAGCCTTTATAACGCCATATACAAATGACCTTGCATATGAAGCCTCATATGGGAAGTCGCCATTGGCGCATCTCATGGCGTTAGCAGCTATAGAATCCCTTGGAACACTGATCTCTATCCCATTACCTGCCCGATGGATCTCGACATGATCCTTAAGCAGTGTGAGAAATCTTAGGAGCATCGATATCTCCTTCCCCCCTGATATATATAGCCTCAACCTAGATCTATTCCCATCCTCAACAAGCTCCCCAGAGGCTAGGGCCGCGCCGCATAGATACCCGAGAACCTCTAGGGACTCGCTAGGCTCCCCATATGATTCTGTTGGCAAGGAGGCTGTTAGAAGCCAGTCACCTCTATAGAGCTCCGTTGGCTTGACCTCGTATAAACCTCTGATAGGGTTGTAAGCTATTAGAGAGTGGGATCCCGTAGCATCTACATAGCTTCCATCGGAAAGCCATATTCTATATAGCTTACCCCTATACCAATGCCTCAACACCCTGCTAACCCTTGCAAAGCTAACATGCATACTCCTTGTTATCGTAAGCACCTCTAGATCTGAAACCAGCTTCTCACCATCTCCCTCCCCCTCTCCGAAGTATCTATCCACAATAGATCCTATTGCTGCTATTTCAACAACACCATTCCTCCTAATCATTATAGGGGTGTACCATGGCACGCTCTGCATAGCCTGGAAAGCTATGTTACCCTCCCTACCCCTTATCTCCCCCACAATGATGTAGTTCGGCCTCTGCCTCAGGGCTGCCCTCAAAAGATCGAACATTGTTATAGAGGACTCAGGGGATCCCGTGTCCCTTGTGAGCTCTCTAACCCAGTTCTCATGGGGTAGATTCACTTCAGCTGTATCCTCTATAGATATGATCTTATAGTCTGGGGGTATGAAGGCTGCTATAGCATTGAGGGTCGTGGTCTTTCCAGAGGCTGTCTCGCCACAGATCCAGACGTTCATCTGCTCCCTCAGAGCCATCCATAGATAGGCTGCTATCTCAGGACTCATAGTGCCCCACCTAATCAGCTGAACCACCGAGATAGGCTCCTTAGCGAATTTCCTAATAGTGAAGTTGCTCCCTTTAAGCGAGACATCTTCTCCATAGACTATATTGATCCTAGAGCCATCTGGGAGCACAGCATCCACAATAGGTCTAGCCCTAGAAACAGGCTTTCCGATCCTCTCGGATATCTTTATTATGAATCTATTTAGCTCCTCATTATCCCTGAAACATATATTTGCCTCCATAGGGCCGAAGATCTTGTGTACCAGGTATATACAGCCAGCGCCGGGGCATGATATATCCTCTATATATGGATCCCTGAGGAAGGGCTCAAGAACGCTTGTACCTATCTTCTCCCTAAGCATATAATATTTAATCGCCTCTAGATCCCTTATAGATACCTCTACCCTCTTACCCCTCAGCCTGAAATAGCCCTTCTCCCTATTAACTGGGATGATAATCCTCTCCAAGATCTTCTCTACAAGCTCCCTCTTCTCCCTAGGATCCTCTGGAGCTTCATATTCACCACTCACTATGGCGAACACCTCTTCAACGGCTTCGATAAGCTCTTTAGAGGGTATCTCAGGCTCTACCACATAATATTTCCTTGAATAGTTAGAGGATCCTCCTTCCTCCAGGGTGAATGCGTGTATGAATATAGGATCCCCAACGGGGTAGATCACATTAAACCTATCGGCATATCTGAGCTCATCACCAGGCGTCTCTACAAACTCTGGGATTCCAAGGGTATCTCTGATCCTCAATATATATTCCAGAAGGTGTGGATTCCTATCGAGAACCTCCTTCTTATACCCCTTTCCATATATCTCCTCTGGCCTCCAATATACCTGCATCGTCCCACCCTATAGCGTTGAGAGAGATATTGGTATGATTCTAAAGCCTATAGAGGGATCTACATCGAATACTATAGAGGATTCCGCAGGCATCTCCGTCCCATAGATCTTTTTAACCTGTATAGCTTTATACACCTTGCCTCCGAAGTCGACTCTATCTAGATATAGATAGATGTCTGAGGATGCTCTAAGCCTGAGTGTGAGGGACTCCTCCAAAGCCCCTGGGTGGATCGTTATTACGAATGTTTTTCCAAGGCTTGTCTCGCTTCTGAGGAATGTTAGGAAATCCATTATAGAGTCTCTCGAAGAATATGTAACCAAGATCGAGAGGGAGTCTATGATCATAGCGTCAAATCTATCGCTATAGCTGCCGAAGAATCTTGAGAGAACCCTCAGAGAGATCTTCCCCAGCTTCTCATCCCATTTAGCCCCAGCAATGTGGACTGAGAACACGGTTAGAGAGCCTGAGATGAACTTTCCCTTGAGGATCCTGAAGCCTGCTGAGAACGCCTTGTGGATCAGCTCCTTCACTGTGGTTTCTGTAGTTATATATAGAACCCTGAAGCCCCTCTGAAGAAGTGTTGATGCTATTAGGAAGCTAAGCACAGTCTTCCCAGTACCGTGGGATCCCTCCAGAAGGATCATCGATGGGACTGGGATTCCACCGCCTATCTTATTATCAAGCTCCTCGATCCCTGTTGAGAGTATCTTCCGCTTATTATCCTCAAAATCTCCTTTCTCTACATATTTACTAGCCAACACATACACCCCCATATTGGGTTGAAAAAACAACTCTGATCTTGGATATGTTATCTATATAGATCCCCTGTAAGCTATACCAGATACCGAGGATCTCGCCTGGATCCACTATCCCGGGGTTTATAGTGTCTCCATATACTGTATAGGGTATAGATGCTATCGATGTGAAATAGCTTTGCTTTCCCCCACTTGTGAGGAGTATATCTAGGATCACATAGTTCTTTCTATAGTCCCACCACTGCATAGACCCATTATTACTTATGTTCACATAAACAGCAGAACCGCTTGGCGTAGGGTTTACGCTGATACCTGCTATAGAGCATCTATCTATAATGAGTCTCATATCGATGGAGGTGATCCCATATACCTCTCTGGAAATTTCTGAGATCCTCTCTATCGATATCCCTGCAAATACTACGAAGACCTGGATCATGGCAACCATCAACAGAGCCGATGAGAGGGAGTTTGAAAGACCCATCATATCACCTCATAGAGAGCATACAGCGTATTCCGATACACCGTTGGGGTATACGAGCCTAACACTTACTATGGCAGTGTTCAGAGGGCTCTGAATCGATATGTTTATACCTCCGATCTCGCCTTGCACGAGGATCTGTGATCCGCTCTGTGTTATTGGATAGACAGTCCCACCTACCATCCATATGGGTCTCTCAGATCCTGGAGGACCTATTAGAACATCTATCATACTAATATTCACAGGCAGGACCCCAGCGTTCTTAACATATGCTATGAAGTTTGTGCTGCTCACACATGCTAGATATACAAGCTTGATTCTCATTTGAGCATTTGCCTTCTCTAGAGAGGCTACCTGTGATAATATAGACTCTATGGAGTATACCTTTGAAAGCACAACGCCTGAGAGGATAGATGCTATGGTTATTGATGCCACTATAAGTATGCCCTCAACTACTGGTGTGCTCACCAACCCTCACACCCCCGAGAGAGCTGCTGAGAGAAACTCTGCCTCTTTATCATACACACCCATAGATCTGGCGAGCTCGTAGATTGTGATAGCAAGCCTTTTGGGGGGAACCCTGGAGCTCTCTATAAGGGATACTATCTTTGCTATGAGGTGCATAGAATCCTTTGGAAGCACCCCAGAAGCGACTCCAAGCTCGACAAGCCCTAGAAGACCCTCCCTACCCAGTTTCGGAAGGTTATCCCCTACAAATATTACGAGCCTCATAAGTTTCGCTATATCGGTTTTACCGATGAGGAGCTCTGCTAGGTTTTCCCCTAAGCTGCTCACTGATATAGCATTAGATGTTAGGGAAGGCTTTGCAATGGCTTCCCGGATCTCAGAAGCTCTATGCCCACCACCCCCCTGCTCACCCTCGCTAACGCTGGCTACCTCTGTTTTTGCGATTCTCCCACCTTTAATCCCCATTTCGCCTAGTTCGAGCTCTGACATAAATCTCCTCATATAGTTAAAGGGGTTCGAGATCTCGGATAACAGGGTTCTGATATCCATCATACCCTCCTCGATCACAGCTTTAGTCTCTTCAAACTCCTTCTTGATCTTCTCTATCTCCTCAGAGATCCTATTCACAGTTGATGTTACATTCGAAACAGCCTTAGATACCTCCTCCTTAACTATCCCAGCTATATCAGCCTCTATAGAGCCAGGGCTGGATCCCGCGGCCTTTTGCCCAGAATCTAGAGATGCATCTCCAGCCTGTCTATATACAGGGGTAGCCTCTACCTCCTTAACCCCTGATCCCTTGTTGCTTGGCACAGCTATAGCTATAGCCGCTTCTCCGATACTAGCACTAGCTTCTACAGATCTTGTTTCGATCTCCTCTTCACCAGCTGGTATCTCCCTCTTCCTTGTTACCAGCATTGGAAGCCTTTTAAATGGTGTAAATCCTATATCAAATAGCAAGGTTATAACCATAAGTGCTAGTGGGATTAATGAAACGGCTAGTATCGCTATAGGATAATATATAGGCTGGGCAGAGAAAACAGTTCTCCAGCTATGGATAATAATTAGCAGGAGAACAGCTGATGCAATGCCAAGCACAGAGATTCCAGCCAACATATATAGATCAAAACCCTTTGATGATGCCACCTTCTAGAGCACCCCCGTAGAGAGGATAAATTGATATATAGAACAATTTGGATCGATAAAGCCTATAGCATGGCCTCCATGAGAAGTGATTATGATCACCTAATCAATACATGGAGCAGCCATCATTTAACATTCCACTTAGACGGAGGATCGTCCCAATCTCGACGATCCAGCGAACCTCGTAGATCTTCTACGATCTGTAAAAGCTATATTTAATCTCTAGCTAGCTTGAACAAGAGAAATAGTAACACTATCAAGGACGATCGATCTCTCTTGAGATCCTTCTAGCTTTTTCCACAATAATCTAGCATCCAGATGAACCCCACCATCTAGGATAGGATCTGTTAAAGCCCTTTCCTTCCTGAAACTTCTTCCCTGTATAATAGCTGGATATGAGATCCACTGCTAAAAACAGCCACTCATGAGGGGCTATATGTTTTGCAACTAAAGGCTTAGCTCTTCAGCGGGGGATGTTGTTCTATACATTCTAGATCGATTCGTATTTCTTTTTCATAAGTAAAGCGTCCTCTTCTATGTTGGGTGATTCTGATATAACAACACCCTTTACTTTGAAATCTTTAAGCGCCCTGAGGATCTCTATATAGTTGAGATCTGATTCCTCTAGGTTTAAATGCTTAATCTCACCCCTGTTCCCATATTCGATCCCTGATATGTGTATATGCATTGAATCCAGGGCTTCTCTTCCCAGCCTCCGCTCTATCTCTCCAAGCACGCCTGCTATTTCTTCATATGTATTGTATTTGCCAAGGGATCTGGCATGTAGATGGGCAAAGTCTATCGCTGGGAGGACCATCTCGAGCTCCTCCGAGAGGGAGATCACCTCCTCCAGGTCTCCGAACTCTGCTAAGCCTCCCATAGTCTCAGGTCTGATCCATATCTCTATACCCTCGTCCTTCAAGATTTTAACAATATATTTTAAAGCATCTCTAACCCTTCTATATGTTTCCTGAGGCGTGTCGCTACCATAGTAGGCTGGGTGGAAAACTACTGAGAAAGCGCCTGCCTCGCTACCGATTCTAGCTGAGTCTAGAATTCTATCTATGCTAGCCCTCAGCTTAGCCTGGTCACGTGAATTAAGATTTATATAGTAGGGGGCGTGGACTGTTAGCACAACCCCTAGCTCCCCCGCTATAGCCCTGATCTCAGATGCTGAGGCCCTGCTCATCCTAACACCTCTAACAAACTCTAGCTCCATAGCCTCTAAACCCAGCTCCCTAACCCT
>JAWAXC010000101.1 GCA_038897115.1 Sulfolobales archaeon
TCTAGGATTTCCCTAGGATCTCTCTCCTCGATCTCAACAGCCTCCCCAGCGAGTGTGTATGGGGAGAATTTATATGTCTCTGCAGCAACGTAGAAGGGAACCCCATATACCTTGGCTGCGAGAGCCACTTGTGATGTCCCGATCTTATTTATGAGGGCTCCGTTCGAGGCAATAGCGTCTGCACCCACTAGCACGAGATCGGCTTTTCTCATTACATATGCTACTGCGGAATCTGTTATAAGGGTTGTTGGGATACCCCTCGAAGCTAGATCTCTAGCTGTTATATACCCCTGATACCTAGGTCTGGTCTCTGTTGCATATACCCTGAATCTCTTACCATCCCCCCATGCCCTAGATAATATAGATGTTACTGCGGATGAGTTGCAGTGAGTCATGATCACCATCCCATCTTCAATCATCTTAGACCCTATCTCCCCTATCAACTCTAACGCCCTCTCGGAGTACTCCTTAAACTCTATGGCAGCCCTCACAACAGCTTCTATAGCCTCCTCAACACTTCTATATCTCCTCCTAGTGGCTTTCATAACATATGATATAGCGTTTGGGAGGGACACGGCTGTGGGTCTTGTAGATAATAGGATCTTAGAGATCTTCTCCATGTATTTGACAAAGCCATCTAGATCTCCTCTATAGCTTTTAGCAGCTATCATCAGAGCATCTGCAGCAGCCCTAGCTATCCTCCCAGCACCCCTTATCCTCATGCTCTTGATATCATCCGCTATTCTAATAACCTCCTCGGGGATCATGTTCTTCTCAACCTCTCCAATATCAAGGATCTAGCCTCTCTATAGAGATCCTCAACCCTTCTAACCCTAGGAGGCCAGGATCCAAATGTCTCTCTAACCACATATGGAATAGCTGGAGGCGATATAAGCCCCTTCTCAGTTATTATAGCATCTATATATTCAGCTGGTATTGCTTCGAAGAGAGGTGCGTAGGTCTTCACACCCATAGATATGAGATCCTGTGGAACATCCTGGATCTCTATCTCAGGAGAATCCACAAGCTCTCCAAAGAAAGTCTCGGGAACAATTTTATAGCTACCAGATACAACAAATAACCTCACCCTAGCCTCTTTAGCTGCTATAGCTAGAAGAGCCGTTCCTATCTTATTTATAATAGCTCCATTAGCCGCTATAGCTTCAGCCCCTATAACAACCCTTGAAGCCCTCTTTATAAAGCTCCTTATAGCGGAATCCACTATAAGCGTCACACCAACCCCCAGACCCCTTAGAGCCCTAGCCATCTCAACACCCTCGCCAAAGGGTCTCGACTCTGCTACAATAGCCCTCACCCTAGCTCCCCTAGCAACTAGGTTCTGAAAGACCTTGAGCACCGTCCCGCTATAGGATATGGTGAATATCACCTCATCATCCTGGATTCTTCTAGCTGCTATCGATGCAGCCTGGGTCGTCATATTCTCCACATTCTCAAACACCCTCGAGATCTTCGATGAGATATTGTTAACAGCCTCAGAAACACTGTTTACACCGCTTAACAGGAATTCCTGCAATATATCTCTCGAAGCATTTATTAGTAAAGCTGAATAGGGCCTTGCTGAGCAGGCCTCATAGAGATAATCGATAGCAGCTAAAAGATCTTCCCAGCTCCTAGAGGAATTGATTCTTCTGAGAAACTCTTCTAAAATGCTCTTAGCGGCCTCCGTAGCCCCATAGACCTTCCAAAACTCTACTAGCTTCCCACACATCTCTACATACCCTCACCACTTATTACAACATATCTAGCTATACAGTGGATTTTTCTAATCCCAGTTCTTATTATCCCTTCACAGCTTATCAAACATAGTATCCCCAAAACATTGATCCTACATCTATTGCATCGAAAACCTGTCTAGGAGCGTTAACCTCCTCCCCGCTCTAAGATTTGATGCTTTCAATTATAAAGCTCGGGGCTCCAGCGGATCTCGCCTCTAGAGGGCTGGGGAGGGTCATATGCTATCTCTAAGCTGTGATGCCATCTAGAAGATCTTTATAGTTCGTTGATTATCTGGAGAAGATCTCTGGTATATCTTGCTATATATGCCATATATGCCTCTAGATCCTTTAATGTTCTCTCGAGAAAGACTGTGGAGTTTGTTTTAAGCCCTCTAGCTAGATCTTCTCTCATATTGCTTAGATTCGTATAGATCACTTCTAGGTGGGGCTGTATATATATGCATAACCTAACCCCATTGGGGGATGAGAATACCTTTGATTTCAACATGGCTAGGAAGCTCTCAACCGCTTTTAGAGCATCTGTAGGTGTTAATCTCGATATATTTCTATATTTTGATGCCTCCTGAGAGATCTCTAAGAGATCTTTCGAGAATCTCTTTAGATCCTCGACAACAGACCCAAAGAGGTTTTTAGCCCTCTCATGCTCCCCTCTTGAGATGAAGTCTCTCAATAGATATATAGGTTTGAAGCATCCCAGCCTCGCCAGTGTATCCATCTTTGAAGTAACGATCTTCTCTGCCTCCAAAGCAGAGACCTCAACCATTTAAAATATATCTATCTAGGGTATTAACATGGTGTCTCAGCTTATCAAGGGTAGCCCATTTATGCCTTATAAAGGGGCTTATAAGCTTTAAATCCTCCTCCCCTGCCTTGGAAACCCACTCCCTAGTCCTGGGGTCCGAGGGGTAGCCCGAGCCGAAGTCCCCTACGAGGCTCTTTATCCTCTCTATATGCCAGTCTCTAAGCACCTTAGCAACTATGCTTGCAGCACCAACCACATGGTATCTAGCGTCCGCCCCATGCTCAGCTACAATGTCTGGGCATATCGAATATAGATTCGAGATCCTCTCCAGCGGTGCAAAGAGATCTATATATGTTTTTGGGCAGAAGCCCAGGATCCTCGATATTGATGATAAAATCCTCTCTATAGCCTTGATTTCAATGATATTTATATTATCACTATCTAGATCCTTAGGAGCTAGTATAACAACCATTGTGGCTAGCGAATTCTCTATTATAAGGGGTGCTAGCCTCTCCCTAGCAGATCTGCTTAGCCTCTTACTATCCCTAACACCGGCTTTGATTAGTTCTTCAAGGGATTCTTTGCTGAGGACTACCGCTGCTATCACCATAGGCCCTATAAGAGGGCCTCTCCCAGCCTCATCAATACCAGCTATTACCTCGCTCCTATCTATGCTAGCTCTGGCTAATTATTTCACCAGTATTTATAAATCCTCTAGAGGGATTTTAATAAGGGGGTATTTATAGTTGATTGCATCTAAACCTGAAGTGAGGATAGAGAACATAGTTGCAACTGTTATATTTGAGCATCAACTAGATCTAGACCTTATTGAGCAGGGTGTTTCAAATATAGAGTATAACCCAGACCAGTTTCCAGGATTGATCCTAAGGCTTGATAGCCCCAAGGTCACAGCACTGATCTTTAGATCTGGGAAGATGGTTGTTACAGGCGCTAAAAAGACCTCTGATCTTATAAAGGCTGTTAAGAAGATCCTTAGGATGTTTATTAAAAGCGGTGTAACAATCTCTGGAAAGCCGAGGATACAGATCCAGAATATAGTTGCATCAGCAAACCTAGGTATGGAGGTTCTCCTAGAGAAGGCTGCGTATCTCCTTGAGAACACCATGTACGAGCCTGAGCAATTCCCAGGATTGATCTACAGGCTAACGGATCCGAAGGTGGTTCTACTAATCTTCTCATCAGGCAAGATGGTGATAACAGGTGCTAAAAGCGAGGAGGAGGTTGAGAAGGCTGTTAACTATACATACAAAACACTTCTAGACCTCAACTGCCTAAAGAAGATCGAGAGGAGCGAGGAGGAGCTGGAGAAAGAGATAGAGCTTGAGGAGATCTAGGTTATCAGTGGATAGATAGGTTGAAGCTAGACGCACTAGTAGAAAAGCTATCAACACTCACCACTAACTCCGAGGAGCTTTTATTCGCTATCGAGGAGGCAAGTATCTTAGGGATGAACCACCTATATATATCAATCAGAAGAGGGGTTGCAAGAGCGATACTAGCACTCCATATAGACCCCTTCAACAGGGATTTGATAAGCCTAATAGCTATGATCCCAGTTGGATGTGGAGAGAGATCCCCAAGCCTTGAGGAAGCTAATAAGCTGGCAAAGAGCCTTGAAGGGCTTATAATGGTTGTAGGTGAATGCGGATATGTACTCTCGGGATATGACGGATCAAAGGATATAGCTGAATTTCTATCCAACATATTTTCAAAGATCCCCGGCGACTCTCCCGATGATAAAATCCTTATCGAGGGATACTCATACGATCTTTTCTCCGAATACCAAGAAGACATGCCTGGATATCTTAGCTAAGAGCATAGCCTTCTCAGCAAATATAGATGTTTTATTAATTAGAGAACTGGCTGAATGTCTACATCTTGTAGCATTTAAATACCGCATCAATAAGCCGATAGCATGAAGTTATAGATATCCGCAGACAATCCTAAGGAATTTCATGACTTATTTATTATATGTTAAATTTAACTAAGCTAGCTTCTCTAGCTTTAGAAGGGCAGGGCTTTTTGCTGCAAGTGATTTCAAGCTATAGCTTTTGCTCTCTATAAAGCTAGATCTATTCTTTTAAGAGCTTAAGCATATGAGATAATGAGGTGGATTAGCTGCAGAGGCTTGCAACACCCGTGATTGTGGATACAAGCACCCCTCCTATATGTATCAGCTGCAAGAAAACCGTGGCTCCCTATGAGAAGGGGGTCTCCTTTAACTGCCCAAACTGTGGTAAGGTGGTTATATGGAGATGCTATAGATGTAGGATCCAGGGTATACCATATAGATGCCCTAACTGTAATTTCGAGGGGCCATAGGTGGTTCTAATGGCAGATGTTATAGCCTTGGTTAAAGTCTATCCTTCTGAGGATATAACCGACATGGATACCCTTGCTAGGAGGATTGAGGAGAGCCTGCCAAATATATATAGGGTGGTGATGAGGGAGACTATAGAGATCGCCTATGGATATAAGGCACTTATACTCCACATAAGATTCCCAGAGAATACAGAGGGGGGTACTGAAGAGCTTGAAACAAGGATCGCTGGTGTTGATGGTGTGAGCAGCGTTGAAGTAGAGGCTGTTACAAGAGCCCTCTAAAGCATATATTTATAAAAACATGGAATTCTGATTTCTACTTCACATCGCCAAATACTTCCTCGTATTTCTCCTGTGGAAGTATAACCCTCGCTCCCCTTGAGGCCTCGTGTCTCTTCTTCTTCTCCCTCTCTTTCTGCTTCTTCTTCCACTTATAGTGATGAGTCCCCTTCAGACCTCTACTGCTTAGAAGTCCCCTCATCCTCCTGCCAGCCATTGTCTTACCTCTGAATACCCTGCCTCTCTGGGATGGATGTGTGATCCAGTTTATATCTGGATCGCTTTTGATTGTAGGTAGATTAGGATCTACAAGGATTACCTCGTACCACTTATACTCGCCATCCTCACCCACATAATAGCTTCCCAGAACCTCTAGACCCCTATATTTCCTCGCAGCAGTTTCTTCAGCTATTAGCTGGAGGCTCTTCTCAGGTGAGTAGCCATAGACACCCATCCTCTTCGGCCTTCTACCCTTATTAGGCCTTGGCCTCTCTCTACCGCCTTTAGAGACTCTAACCCTAACCACTATGAAGCCTTGCTTAGCCTTATACCCAATACTTCTAGCTCTATCAAGCCTTGTAGGCTTATCAATCCTAACAACAACGGGTTCTCTCCTCCACTCAATAAGCCTTGCCTTGTTTATCTCTCCTATCTCCCCATCATATGGTCTCTTCCAAGCCTGTGATATATAGTGGTACATAGACCTTGCCATCGAAGCTCTCCACCAGCTTACGCTATACTATATAGCTCTATGAAGACTTATATCTTTAACACCATATGATCGATGCTTAGATAATTGGAGAAATATCTGATCTATCGCCGCGTGGGTTTCTCATCACATATCAGGACTTAAAACCACGCTCATCCAAATGCTATGCTTCTCCGGAGTATAAAAGCTTATGAGAACTCGATATATGATCCAGGAGTTATGATCTAAACCAGCTTTAGATAGCTAGCACCCATATAGAGTTATAACTAAGAGCCTTGTCCCTAGGGAGAGGTAGATCAGCTTCTCTAAACAACATAGAATCAGATCTTCTTTCTAGCCGTATATAGTATAAGGGCTGTAGATGATATGCCCAGCACTAACACGCTTCCCAAGAGGCTTAGCAGATCTCCAATCCGGGCTCTTAGGATCTCGTAGAGATACCCAGCCCTTATACCCTCGAGTAGCCTGGGTAGCACACACGATATAAACTGATTCGATGGGAACACCATATCTTCAAGAGCGCATGGATATGGCGTTACAGTAACTACTATTGAATTAGTGAATATGGAGAATATCGAGAGCGCTATAACCAATGCTCTACCCCTAGGCCATCTGATGAGGAGTAGCTGTATTGGAGGCGCTAGTATAGGTGTTATAGGCACTAAAAACCTAGGGCCATAGCTCAGGCCACCATCAAAGTCATACCACATAGAATGAGGTATCGCATAGGAGGCTAGATATATAGCGAATACCGCTCTCTCATATATACTGCGTATGGATACTAAGAATCTCGGGAGCATTATAAGCCCCGCGCCGAGGACTGGGTAGAGGGGTATCAGCCCCTTTCTAGGATCTATTATGAGCATGTATAACCCGTATATAGGGTTCACCGATATTCCTAGAAATCCATCAACACCTATCTTCTTAAGCAGAAGGGTCTCAGGAAAAGAAAGAGGATCTCCTACCGCTGCTAGATTATAGAGCATCTGAACAATTGCCAGAGGCATGAAGCCTGCTAGCCATAGCATAGTACCTTGTAAGAAGACTCTCACCCCAAGTTTCCTTGCAATATATATAGCTATCACAGCACATACACTGAGCGATGCTAGAAGAGCCATGGGATCCATTAGAAGGGCTATGGAGGATGAGAGGCCGAGAAGCAAGTATATATATCTCTTAACAGCACCCCTCCTAATAACCAGTATCCCTAGATATATTGTTAAAAGCATCGAGAACGTGAGGGGCGCTTGTGGAAATATATGGCTCGAATATATCCAGAGAATACCCCCCAGCGAGGCTATCAATGTTGATGCGAGCGCATAGCGCTCGCTATATAGCCTTGTAAGAGCATATGTAAGAATCGTTGATATAAGGCCGAATATAGAGACTACAATACCTCCAACCAGGAGCTGGTTTCCACCTATCCTAGCTATACAGGCTGGGATAGATATTAATAGTGGAAGGCCGATAGGGCCTGCGAAGAGGTAGTTGGAGCTATGCTCCACAACATCTACATATATAGAGTAGCTCTCATCAAGAAATACCTCTCCCCTGCATATCTTAGTAGATAGGGCTAGCAAGGGTGCTGTATAGCTTGTATACCATACAACATTTA
>JAWAXC010000102.1 GCA_038897115.1 Sulfolobales archaeon
GTCTTAACATATATAGCCCATGGGGGAGGCGATATCCTATCCCCCATCTCCTCTCTAAGCTTCTCAGCCAACCTAGAGATGAAAAGATCCGCTGGAACCTCCTTAACACTTACCACTACAGAGACCCATATCAGTAGAGTATCAACGCTTAAAACAATACAGAACCTACCTCCTCCCTGAAGTGCGGGGCTTTTAGTTGCTAACCCCGCTAGAAGAGATATTTTACCCGCTACATGATGATCATGCTAGGGGCTAGAAGCTCTCCCCATAATACTGGCCAACATAGCTACGATCAAGACCAAGAGAGCAACTGCGATAATTAATAGAAGATAAATAGCTTCAACACCCCCGCTCAGCATAATCGGTATAGGGCCTATCAATATAAAGCCGAAGCCCCTGGCCTCAGCGCCAGCGGGTAGAGAGAGAAGAAGGACTGCGAGGAACACAAGTATAAATCCGATCAGGATGAGTATAAATCCCACTAAAAATCTATCCATTGAAACACCAAAAATATATCTCCCTAGGAATTTATATAAGTAGATGAAGAATTTGCCGAGAGCTGACTAGTGACGAGTGAACCCCTGGCTGATAGCGCCTCCCCTTTCACACCGCCTCTAGCATTTCCTATAGCTTAATTCCCTAGCCGGTCAGCCTTGCTCCGCCCATTGGACACTATAGAAGTGAGAGATGATACCTTCTCCGAACTGACCTCCTCCCCTTTCAATTCTATAGTAGATCACTAATCTCTCACATGGTTTAGCCCTAGGTGGGTCTCCGGCCATTACCCCTATCCCCTCTCGGGGACTCGGGGCTATGGCTGTTAGCCCCCATCTATAATCATCCGGGGGCTGGTTGCCAAGCACATCACTACCTCATCATCTAACCAAACCACCAGCATCAAAGATTATAAGCATTAGCAACATCCCCGCCCTAAAGAGCGAGGCTTTCAGTTATAAGGATCTGAATCCTAGGTAGCTAGGGACGGGCACCTGCAGCAGGGGCTTCCAGGGGAAGTGTGGTGAACAATGACTAAAATTATATTAACAGGCGGGAGCGCCTATCATGTATAGCGTTTCTAGCTCTAGCTTGTAGGTATCTTCATCTATCCTCTGATGGGATTTGGCATTGTCTTTCTTAACACTATGGCCCCTAGCCCTCTTTACCCTCCCTTTAAGATCCAACATCTTTATTCTTTTTAGTGCAGGCATTACTATCCCATTTTGATCTAAGCGTTTGGTTAAATAAAAAGCTTTGCCCAAACCAGGTTAGTCAGTTGTCGAAACAAGGCGCTCACCTATGGCTTTAGAACTATAAGAACTATATAAATAATATCTATAGTCAAATGATCTTTAATTAATTAACTAGCTTGGGATTAATTTATACCCATATTTTACCGATCAAAGCACCAGATCATAGTATGAATTATATCCAGATATTGACTTTACAGATATAGCTGATTAAGAGATCTATGGCCTAATCATTATCAACGCCACATGTTATCAGGAGTTCCAGCATACATCATATATCAGGAGACCCTCTTCTCATCAAGGGGCGGCGCGGAGGGCCAGAGCCCCGCATCCTTGGCCGCTAGACGACCCGGCTTCACTAATATTTCATCCTAGCGGGTTATAAAGCTTATCCATTTGAGATCCCCTCTCCTCAAGGGAGCTAGGCTTTCGCCTTTTGGCTTAATGATGAGCTTTATTTTTCTAACTACTATAGCTACTCGGCATTGTTTTAACAGAATCACGCGTAGGGATCGAAACCTATATCTAGCGATAGCAATGATCTGATAACCCTAGCAAGGGCGAGGCATACACCTAGGAACACAGGTTCAGAAAACAATGAAGCTAAGTAATTGTTGTAGGTGCTACGCATATGTTATTGTGGATAATGCTTGGCTTCAGCCTAGTTTGATCAGTTATGCTGGAAATTTCTTAACCTATATTAGCTATTTACGCTAGTATCTATGGTGCTGAGTATAAGTAGCACAGATCTATGTGATATTATAGCTGAGAGGCTTGGTTCTGATATTGTGAGGTGTTCTAGGGGAAGGGTTAGGGGTGTGTATGAGGCTATGCTATCAATAGGTGGTAGCATGATCCTCCTAACGATCTTCATTGGTAGAGAGGGCTATTCCCCCTGGGCAGAGATAGATGTTCTGGCCACCTCCAATGATGTGCATAATGCTATTGATAGGATTATTGAGCAGGTATCCAAGATCTTCGAGGGTTATTCAAGGATAATGGTTACATATACATGGGATCCCGAGACAGTGTCTCTCCTAGATAGAGGTGTTCACCCAGCTGCAACTAGAATCGGAGCTATGCTCGTCTCCAAGGGTTTCTATGTTGTTAAAAACATGTATTTCCCCGAAGGATATAGCGAGGGGAGTCCAAAGCTTGTTGGAGAGGGCTATGTTGATAACAAGTGGTATCTCGAAGAGCTATGTGCTGAGCTGGAGGAGCTTAGAAGACTTATCAATAGAGGGTGTTTGGAGAGGGATTCAGTATGTATATATGCTGATATATCACTTAGATATATAGAGAGACTAAAGACTATAGATAAATGTTGAACCCCACTAGCGTCACATATACTGCTTATTTCTTAATAATTCTGCAGGCCATAGTATTGCTTGGTGAGCCTATCTGCAGAGACTTGCTAGGAGGATCTTATATATAGTTGCTATATCAGCCACCCTATATCATATATACCTCGTTTTTCACCCATATACGCCTATATCATATCTATATAAAATCGGGATCTTTGATCTCACACAGCTCCAGAGAGCTACCCATGTTATGTTCATATTACTCGTAGGCTATCTCTATAGCATTGTGCATGAACCTAGAATCGGTAGGATTAGGCTTGGGATAGCATATATATCAGTAATACTCACCCTCATACCAACGATCCTGCTTATACAGTATTTCAACTGGCAACCACTATATACAGGGCTTCTCATACTGATCTGGTTAGTAGCGATGGTAGCACCTATAATACCTGGTTTTAATAGATATAGAAGATATCTAGATATTATAGGGATCATCGCTTCCATCCCGCCCTATATCTATATGGTCTATGACTATGAGAATCTGATCTACAGGGCTATATCACCACTACCCCTGGATCTCTATATGGGGTGGTCAGAGACACTCTTACTCATGGGCGTGATACTCAGACATGTGGGCCCTGAGATGCCTATGATCGCAATGATATTTCTTCTATATAACATCTATGCAAACAGCTTCCCATATCCATGGAACCACCCTGGCTTCTCCATAGACTATCTAATTGGAAAGATCTATGTTGAGAGCGAGGCAGCACTTTTCGGACTAGTAACCGGTGTCTCGCTAAAATATGTTGTCTACTTCACAATACTCTCAGGAGTTCTGGGGGCCCTCGGATATGGAGATGCTATGGCGAGAACGTTCCTCTCGAGAATGGGTAGGAGGCCTGAGAGCGTTGGTAGAGTAGCTGTTCTCATGGGCCTTGGGATGGGCATGATCTCTGGCTCGGGGGCTGCAGATACCACCTTTATATCCACAACTATGAAGCCTATATTTAGGAAAGCAGGGTATGATGATCTAGCGGCGGCTGGGCTCTCAGCAAATGCTGGAACCCTGGCGATAATAACACCCCCAGTCCTCGGGTCCGTAGCCTTTATAATGGCTGAGCTCCTTGCTATACCATATACGACGATAGTTATCATGAGTGTTCTACCTGCTGCGCTATATGTGATATCAATATACCTCTATAATGAGTACTATTCGAGGAAGGCCGGGCTAAAGCCTGTTGAGATCCCGCTGAGGGAGGGGCCTAAGATACATGTCTTCGCACCAGCGATCCTGATAGCCTCTATGATCTTCCTAGGCTATAGCATCCCACTATCGGTTACCTCAGCGATTATCCTAGCAATTGTAATCGCAGCTATAGACAGGGATCTCAGGCCGAGGCTTAGAAACATATTAACAGGATTCGCCGAGGGCTTCATACCGATGGCCTCTGTGGGCTCCTCAATAGCTATGGCTAACTTTATAATGGCTATGGTTGTGATCTCCGGCCTATCCCAGAAATTCACACTAGCACTGCTCTCACTTGTTCAGAATAACCTGCTCGCTGCAATACTCTTCGCATGGGGCTTCTCACTCCTCCTTGGAATGGGCGTCCCACCCTCGGCCACATATGTGCTCTCATCCCTTCTAACAGCACCTGCTATAATAAACCTCGCAACATCCATTGGAATCCCGCAGGATACAGCTACGCTAGCTGTTCACATGTTCCTATTCTATATGGCTATGCTAGCAGATATAACGCCTCCAGTAGCTCTATCCGCATTCGCAGCATCAGCAGTCTTTGGGCTAGATCCTATAAAGACGGGGGTTAAGGCAGCTACAGTTGCTATTCCAAAGTATCTATATACTATCTCCTTCGTATACTCATACTGGGGAACATCACTCCTAATAATACCCATTCTACTCCACTCACAACCTCTACAAGCAGCTATACTGATAATAAGCAGGGTCGCAGCATCCATAGCCGGCATATGGTTCCTAACACTTGCTAACGTGGGGTTCTATAGATCCCCTATACCTCTCCCACTAAGGATACTTCTAGGAGCTTCTGGCACAGCCATGATGATCCCAAGCGAGGTTGTGAACATCTTCGCACTCGCGATAGGGATAACATCCACCATCGCTTCAACGAGACTTGCCAAGAAACCTCTGATAGCTAGAAGCTAATATCATAGCTAATGTTAAAATACCAAAGCTATTTCTGGGAAGATCCAGAGGAGTATCCTAAGAAATGAAGATAACTGACCTCCTCCCCGCCCTGAAGAGCGAGGGTTCCCTTAGAGCGGGGAGGTTTGGGCTACATCCCAGGCTCTCGCCTGGTTCAGCCTCTCGCCTGGTCTTAGGCGTGTTACCCCTACCCCGCATAGTGCGGGGCTCGGGGTTATGGCTTTACTCTTAGCTAGTATGTTGAATGCCCCCACAAGGTCTGCGTTGAATACAATATTATGCTTGTAGCACTTGAATAGCCCCCTGGTTATTCTCTCATGATTCTCTATAGTTCCGCATATTGGGCATGTTCTTGATGTGTTTTCCTCATCTACATGCTCAACCTCTATCCCGTATTCCTCAGCAACATCTCTAAGCCTTCTCAATAGATATCCATAGCTCCATATATGGACGATCTCGAAGTTAATCTTAGAACTCTTATTAGGTTCTTGAGAAGCATATTTCGGATGACCAACATATATCTTCTTAACACCTTCACTATATAGCCATTCTATTGTGTTCCTAACAGCCCAGTCAATATAGCTCTTGATCTGTTTCCTCCACTTCTTATACATCCTCCTAAGCCTCTTAGATGTTTTAAAACCATATCTATTCAAGATGCTTTGATAGCTAGAGATCTTCTCCCTCCAGTAGAAGCTAATAGCCTTCAAAGGCCTCCCATTAACCAATAAAGCAGATCCATCATCAACATATACAGCCAATAAATTGTTAACACCTATATCTATGCCAGCCTCTTTATCTCCAAGGGGCTTTAGAGACCCTCTAAAGCTACTGCCCCTGATCACCTTTTTATCAACCTCATAGGATACGTATATATACCATTTTCTTATCATCGGCATCATAGTGTATCTCAGCCCTACCCTGCCTCCCAACAACATGTATTCTACCTGAATATCTAACCCTCATAGATCCTATGGCTCCTAAGCCCTTGATAACTATATATTCACCATCAATCCTATATTGATCATTTCTGAGGACTGTCCATAATATTCTAATCCCACCCCTCTTCCTATATCCAGGTGGGCTGACCCTTGTTATAAATGGTGGTAGCCTACCCTCCCTCTTAGCCTTCAAAGATGAGAAGAACGATCTCCAAGCCTCATCGTTCTTATTCAAAACCTGCTGTGTCGTTGCAGACCCGATTATCTTCTTATACCTCTCATAGAACTCCTTATACGTAGCCTTAAGATCTACTCTCTTGGTTTCGAAGAACATCCTCCTCCTAGCATAGTTAACCTCGTTCCAGAGCTTCGAGGAGAGATTACAGAGTGATTTTAGCCTCTCCTCAGCCCCCTCATCCGGCAGTAGCCTCAGCATCACAGCTCTGATCAAGATATCACGCTCGGCCCCTGCGGGCATAGAGATAGGGGTGTTATAGCAGATAGGAGTTAGCCCGCGAGGCCCAAAAGGATTGTGGAGCAAAGCTTATAAGCATTTCACCATCCCCGCCCTGAAGGACGAGGCTTTCAGTTGTAAACGGGGTTTCCGAGATCCATGGCTAAACCTTGGTAAGAGGGCCTGGTGAGATTGTGAGGAACCCATGGGTGGCTTAAAACAACCTCTATCGAGTGGATTATATACTAAATAGATCGCATGAAGATCATATAGTTAATGGCAAAACTAGGAGCGGATCCGGGTATAAAGGCTAGAGAGCGTGTATATATCCAAGATAGTGTATATACCTAGGTGGGCTTGTTGGTTGCTGTTAGAGGGGTTCTTCTGAAAGGCTATAATGCCCTCGAGATTCTCTCGGATCTCTTTAAGATAAGGCAGAGCCTTCTCCTAATGTTTACTGGCATGCTTGGCTACCTTATAGCTGGGGGTCTATCGATAGATCCTTGGATATCGCTCTACCTCCTCATAGCCCTCTCACTAACGATCTTCGGGACAACTGGTATTAACATGGTGTTAGATGCCGATATAGATAGTATGATGGTGAGGACTAAGAGGAGGGCTATACCGAGGGGGGCTATTTCCAGGGGTAGGGCTGCCTTGATATCGATTGCTTTTCTAGCTGCTGGGCTCTGGGTATCATATATGATAAATCTATGGGTATTCATAGCAGGTCTTCTAGGGTTTCTAATAGATATCCCCATATATACTGTTATGACTAAGAGGAGAAGCTGGACAAGCGTGATCTATGGCGGCTTCGCAGGTGGTATGCCAGCCTTCGGGGGTTATATGGCGTATACAGGGCATCCAACGCCTGAGGCTCTCATCCTATTGATCCTAGTTGCTGTTTGGAGCAATGCCCACATATGGTATATAGTGATCTATAACTATAGGGATTACGAGAGGGCCGGTATACCAATGCTACCAGTTGTTAAGGGTGTGAGGGCTGGTGTGATGGGCTCCTTGATACATGTCTTCATAATGCTCTCCCTAATAGCTATATACTTTATATTAACAGGCTTCAGAGCATGGGTTACCTTGGTGGTTGGTGGCTATCTATCCCTCAGGCTTATACAGATTATGAGGAGGCATCTCAACGGTGTTACAAGGGAGGAGGCCTATAGAACCTTTAAATTCCTGAGCCCCTACCTAGCA
>JAWAXC010000103.1 GCA_038897115.1 Sulfolobales archaeon
GGTTAGCTTTATGATAGTAGCAGCGATGGCAATGGGCTTTACCGAGGAGTGGGTTGGAAGGATTATCAAAGACGAGGGGGATGTGGAATCCCTACTTAGACTTTCAAGGAAGTATAGTTTTTCACCAGTAGGTGAGGGAGGCGAATATGAAAGCTATGTCGTCTCATCACCTCTCTTTAAGTGTAAGGTTTTAGATCCGATAGGGGAGAAAATATGGTTTCCAAGCGGCTGGGGATATTATGCAATAAAAGAAGTTAAAATACTAGATATAGGATCTACGGGCTTATGCCATATTAGAGATGCGTGATAGGCTGTTTAAATCAGATCTTTAATTCAAAGTAGTGATGAAGGTTTCTAACCTCCTCACTATGAGTATTGTAGATTCTTGCATTAACTGTATTATTATAATTTTCTCATCTATTGCTCGCTGATGAAGATCTCTTGATTTTACTAGGTTCAAGAGCTGCATATTAGATCTTCGTTCTTTAACTCCTTTCTATAGGAAAAGAGCAGGGCTCTGGGAACTAATCTCCTCTTTGCCTTAAAGGATAGGGGTCTTCAGTTATTTCAGCTATAAGGCTACTTATAGTATTTAGTGGTGCTTAATAATTCTACTGCGGATTCTTAGATTAGCTGAGATACATGTGTCTGGTGCCGAGGGAGGATTTTCCAGAGATAATTAATAGAGGTGTTATATATCTCGACAACGCTGCCTCAACCTTAAAGCCTAGACAAGTTATAGAGGCCATGACCAGTTTTATGGTAAATAGCTATGCTAATATTCATAGAGGTGTATATGCTCTTAGTATAGAGGCTTCTAGGGCATACGAGGATGCCCATGAGGAGGTTGCGAAGCTCATAGGAGGCTCATGGGATGAGGTTGTATTTGTAAAGAATGCTACAGAGGCTATACAGTTAGCTATTCTAGCCTTAGCCTATAATGGCTTTCTAAGAGAAGGCGATGAGGTTATAGCTACAGAGGCTGATCATCATAGCCTATTACTTCCATTGGCAAGGGTTTCTAAAGCTTTTAAGGCTAGGTTAAAGCTTATACCAATAGATAGTGAGGGGAGGCCTAGATGGGATCTACTCCCTAGAATTATTAGTAACAGAACCAAAGTCATCGGCTTTTCCCATAAATCAAATGTAACAGGTTTTACAAGCAATGCAAAG
Source organism: Sulfolobales archaeon (assembly GCA_038897115.1). Taxonomy (NCBI): domain Archaea; kingdom Thermoproteati; phylum Thermoproteota; class Thermoprotei; order Sulfolobales; species Sulfolobales archaeon. The sequence goes on from JAWAXC010000103.1 coordinate 1,174, forward strand.
GAAATAGCTAAGATAGCGCATGAATATGGAGCACTGGTGATCGTGGATGGAGCTCAATCCGTACCCCATATGCCGGTAAATGTTAGAGATTCAGAGATCGATTTTCTAGCCTTTAGCGGGCATAAAATGTTAGGGCCAAGCGGTATAGGTGTGCTATGGGGTAAGAGAGAGCTTTTAGAAGAGTTAGAGCCTCCTCTAGGAGGGGGTGGAACTGTTAAGAGTGTTTGGCTAGAGGATAACGAGGTCAGGATTGAGTGGGAAGAGATCCCGTGGAGATTCGAGGCTGGGACACCTCCCATAATAGAGGCTATCGGGCTTCTAGAGGCAGCTAGATATCTGAGAAGAATAGGGATGGAGAAGATCTACAGCTATGAGGAGAGGCTGACTAGATATGCAATGAAGATGTTGGAGGAGTTAGGTGAATATATAAGAGTGCTGGGACCAAGAGATCCTAGTGAGAGAAGCGGTATTATATCCTTTGTGGTTAAAGGGGCTAATCCAAATACTATTGGAATGTGGTTAGATAGGTATAACATAGCTGTTAGAACAGGTCTCCACTGCGCCCATATACTTCATAGACACATGGGCTACCCAGAGGGTAGTGTTAGGGCTAGCTTTTATGTCTATAACTGTGAAAATGATATCATAGCCTTAGTAAACGCTCTAAAGGAGTATATAGCTAGAAATAAGAGTTATCAAAGCTAGCTAATCTTATCAGCTATAACTAATCGCTATAGATTTTTCCATCTATAGATCGAGGATCTATAAGGAAGGTGGTGGGTAGGATCACTCTGAATAGACAGGGTAGTGGGATTAAGAATAGCATCTAGCTTTTCTTAATCCTAAGAACTGGAACTCCCAACCACATCATAATATCAATATAAATTAATCATATTTCATTGATTACTAAATAAATATTTGATCCTCATATGAAGCTCTATTTTCTTTAAAATCGTAATATGTCTGGTGGACTTTGGTGGAAAAGGTCTGCCAGCAAGTCCTGCCTCTATAACGTCTTCTTTACTTAAATACGGAGGTATGATCACAAGACATCTTTTTTCTAGTGATCTGGGGTCTATATTTGTTCTAAATAGTATAGCCTTCAGACTTGATAAGATATTTTTATCCTTCTCTATTTGAGAGATAGCCCTATATGCATTAGCTGGTTGTTTTCCAACAAGTTCTATGATATATGAATCCTTTATGATCTTTGTTAGTGGCTCGTATGAGAAGCTATAGAAATGCTCAGATATTCTTTCTATTATTGTTTTCTCTATATTTTTGAATATATACATTCTGATCCATCTAGAAACTTTTATCTCATCTTCCGATAAATAATCTACATATATTACAGGTGCTATTGAGACGCCCATGCGCTTAAGAGCGTTGTACCTGTGGGTTCCATCTATTAATACACCTGTTTTTTCGTCAGCTATAAGGGGTCTTCTAAGGATCCCTGTATTAGATATTGAGGTTTCAACATAGCGAATCCTTTCCTCTATGCTCTCTTCATGGGGTCTGAGCGAATCTAGATCCGAGTATGCGATCTTGATGATTATACCCTTCATAACTCTTCGCCTATCTTTGGTAGATATGAGAGATCTATTGTTTCTGGTTCATAATCTATAAGTTTACCTTCTAGGTATTCTTTATAACCCTGGAGATCTAGGAGCCCATGTCCACTCAGATTGAATAGGATAACCCTTTCTTCATTCTTTTTTCTTGCCTCTAGCGCTAGATCTATTACAGCTTTGATAGCATGGGCACTTTCAGGCGCTGGCACTATCCCCTCGGTTCTAGCAAAGATCTTACCTGCTTCGAAGATCTCTGTCTGGTGATATGCTACAGCCTCAATAATCTTCTCTGCTACTAGTAGACATAGGGTTGGAGCATCACCATGGTATCTAAGGCCTCCAGCATGGATTGGTGGAACCCTATATCTATGGCCAACTGTATACATCTTCAGCAGTGGTGTGAGACCAGCTGTATCTCCATAGTCATAAGTGTATATGCCTCTTGTTAGTGAGGGGCACGCCTTTGGCTCTACTGCTAGGAACCTTGTATTCGATTTGCCCCTAAGCCTATCATATATAAAGGGATAGGATAGCCCTGCGAAATTAGATCCGCCTCCAACACATCCAACCACATAATCGGGTTCTCTCTCACCGATCTCCTCAAGCTGTTTCTTAGCCTCAAGCCCTATGACTGTTTGGTGAAGAAGCACGTGATTGAGAACACTTCCAAGACTGTATCTAGCTTTCTCATCTGACAGGACATCCTCTATAGCCTCTGAAATAGCTATGCCAAGGCTTCCCGGGTTATTTGGGTCTTTCTCGAGCACAGATCTTCCGAATTTAGTTATATTAGAAGGGCTTGGTATCACCTCAGCCCCGTAGAGCTCCATCAGAACTCTTCTATATGGTTTCTGCTCATAACTAGATCTAACCATAAAGACTCTAACCTTGAGTCCGAAGAGCGCCCCTGCAAGTGATAAGGCAGATCCCCACTGCCCAGCTCCTGTTTCTGTTGATACTCTCTCGATACCCTCTATCTTATTATAATAAGCTTGGGCTACAGCTGTATTTACCTTATGGCTTCCTGTTGGTAGTACGCCTTCGAATTTATAGTAGATCCTTGCAGGTGTTTTTAGATACTGTTCGAGTCTTCTAGCCCTTATAAGTGGGGTAGGCCTTCCAAGGCTGATTAGGGTTTCCCTAACCTCCTCTGGGATCTTTATAAACCTCTCCTGACTCATCTCCTGATCCACAAGGGATCTCGGGAATAACCTCTCAAACATAGATCTAGGAGGTATTGATCCGTCAGGAAGACGTGGCGGAGGCAGAGGTTTCGGAAGATCAGGTAATATATTGTACCAATATTCAGGTACGAACTCCTCTCTCTGTGAGGCCCTTATAATTGATCTCCTACCAACATCCATTGGCGCATCAAAAGCACCTCGAACATCTAATATATTTCATCACTTATAAGTCTTACCAGCTGGCTAGATATGTGTGTAGGAGATTAGCATTAAAATCTATACATAGTCAATTATAGCTGGAAGCCCCATGCTCAAGAGCGGAAGATCAGTTAAGCTGCCTTAATCGGTGAACCACATATTGGGCATCTATCGATCTTCTTTATTGTTGAGTACCCACATACCTCACATATATAGATCTTTGGCTTGAATCTCTTAGGAACCTCTCTCCTCACACCTCTACTTACAATCCCCAGCTTTCTAGCTAGAGCATGTAAATAGCTATCATCCGTTATCAATGTAACCCTCCAACCCTTCTCCTTCAGCTCGATTGCAAGTGCTAGGAGCTTCTGATCTGTTTCTGAAAGTGCGTCTAAAAGATTTTCTCTACTAGCTATAGCTCTGGCCTTCTCAATACTTTCCTTGCTTGGTTCAAGCACATCTATCTTACCAGAGTTTAAGAGTAGCTCTAACCTCTCCCTACTCCATGCATCTTTAACCTCTTCTAATACCTCCTTAACGGTAAATATCTTGGCTCCATATATAGTGGTTATATAGCCAGCTAGAAAGCATGCTGTATCAACTATAAGGGCTATATCCCTAAGATCCCGATCTCCTTTACTCCTCGGCATCATATATTAGATCCTCAGCCCCCACGAAATTAGATCTGTTTTAGCAGTCTCGGTTTCAAGATAACTCAATCTGGTTCCAAGAGGGCTACTAAGGATTTTTATATACATCTCTACTCTATCCATAAATTCTGGATATATCATTATTGAAATACAATAATCCTTTTTATACTCTATAATCAATATATCTCAACACCTTACCTCTCATCTAGAAATATCCAACCAATATTTATAAATATGATTATGATGGAGATAAAAAGGTTTACAGAAGCCCAGGATCTTAGTATTATTTAACTCTAAACCTATTCTATATGTGTAGGCCTCTCTATTTATTACTAACAGTTATTACAGAGAGGCGCGCCTTCGAGTAATGTATATGGTATATCCCAGTACTACTGTTAAAATTAAAGCAATTACTACTGTTATATAGAACATATTTCGAATCCTAACGGCTTCATCTACTATAGATCTTGAAATTTCCTGTAGAGAGGCTATGTTTTTCTTGCTCTCGTTAAGCTCTCTTGCAAGAGACTCTAAATTTCTATAAAGATTGGAGTATTTAGCAACAAGTTCTACATACATATCCCTTAAACTTGTAACACTAGATATGAGGGAAGATATCGAATAATTAATGTTAGCAACTTCAATCGAGAGCATAGATATATTTTTATATATATTTTCTATTGTGAGTAGCTCCTCCCTTGGGATCGCTCTTATGCTGTATAGCGCAGATCCCTCAATTCTTATAACGGTGCTTCCCAGTTGTTGAGATGAGGATGCATTGATCCATAATAGATAGAGTCCAGAGTTGCTGATATTTATCCTTATATTTAAATTACCTACGGAAGTTTTATCGATCCTTTCTAGAAGCTGCGGTAGATCACCTAGAGGTGAGATGTAATATATATACACAGTTATATTGCTCACCAAAACCCTGCCTCCGAGATAGGGGTATATAGTTATAACAGCTGTATCACCTACTGCTGCTGACTGAGGCCCGCTAACCAATAATTGGATCCTATCATAAGGTGTTATTAGAGCTGTTCTACCACTCTCGGGTGGGGGATATATTGTTATGCTAATTGAAGCCCCTATTAACCCTATTAGATCTGATGCTATAATCGATATTGTTTGGGATGTACCAATGTATGGAAGCCTTACATATAGATCGATCCTCCCCCTTAGATTTGGGAAGCCAATAGCTATTATATTACTCTCTATAGAAGGATTTGTAGTGCTCATAAATCTAATCACAATAGTTTCTACAGCTGGAAAACCATCTAGTCTTAAAAACAGCTCGCTGCCTGATACATATGGACCTGAAGACCTTATGGTAGGAATTACTTTGAATTTACTATAGCTATATATTCTATCTTCTAGTGAAAAGGCATGGATATAATGGTTTCCATAATCAGATGGTGGAACGATGAAGGAGGCTGAGCCCCCTATGCCACTATATCTCTGATCATCGACATAGATGGTAAACCTCCCTTGGAAACCCTTTATAGAGTAAGAGCCTTGCGAGCCAACGCTATACTGGGCCTGGGAGGGGAATCCTTCAATATTTCTGAGCCTATATCCTAATATATAAGCAGTAAATGTTAGAGCATTAACTACCCCATTTCCATATCTTATCTTTGAAGTGGCATTTTCGCCGTATTTCTGGGCTGTCTCCACCAGCAGATCATATAGCGATGAAGGTGTAATATTTAGCTTCTTAATCCTTGCTGCCTGAAGCCCAAGCGCTATAATTCCGGCTAGGGCTGGTGCTGCAGCACTTGTCCCGCTTCCTATAGCTAGTAAATCCTCTGAAATATATGCCCCTGGGATCATAACTCCGGGGGCAACGAAATCGGGTTTATAATACTCCCTGGGATAGACTCCTTTAAAGGGCCATGTTGAAGGTGGATCTGGCCATTCGACATATTCACCTGAGCTAAAAAGCGATACTGAATCATCTCTCTCGATAGAGCCAACACCGAATACCCCCCAGATGTTTCCTGGATTAGAGCTTGTGTATATACCGCCATTACCTATTGCAGCGATGGGGATAATTCCAAGATCTAGGAGGGTTTTAATTGCAGGCAGTAAATAGTTGGAGTAGTTCCCCTCAGAGCCAAAGCTCATTGACACTATATTCGGTCTAAAGACCCTTCCAAGTATCTGTGAGACCTTAGTTCCATTGCATAGATAAGGATCGGCTGCCCATTCAAGCCCTGCCAAGACTTGGGCAAACGTCCCAGATCCTGTGGGGAGGACTAGAGCATGTATATAGACAGCCCCTGGGGCATATCCTATAAGTATATTCTGTGTATCGCCGCCCACAGCTATTGATGTTACCCAAGATCCGTGGCCATCCGTATCATGGGGAGCACTACATACAGGCCTTCCCTTTGAGTCGAACTCTATCCACCCTCCAGGGTAGCTGGGGTCACTTGCATTCACTGTAAACATCTTCCTCCCTATAAGAGGGTGGTTCACATTAACCCCTGTATCTAGTATAGCAATTACAACACCATCACCTGTTATGTTGAATTCCCTCCAGACAGCTATG
>JAWAXC010000104.1 GCA_038897115.1 Sulfolobales archaeon
AGTAGAAGCGTCAGATATAGAGCATTGCTAGAGATACTCACAAGTGAGAGGAGGTGGAGCGAGATAAAAAAGCTATTAGAGATCAAGGAGGGTAGAACTATAAATGATAGGACTCTCTACGAACATCTAAAGAGATTAATAGATCTATCTATAGTTGAGAAGAAAGACAATTCATATATAATATCAGACCCTATTTTACGAAAGGCAGTTCAACTTCTTTGAATATCCTCTATTGCTAACTATGATTAAGAGGTGGATAGGTATAATATGGTGTTTAGTGTATAGGGATTGGGGAAAGCCGTGATCTTGGTTCTCCACGCTCCGACAAGCCCTCATGTGGTTGTTGAGTTTGTGAAGACCTCATCTATTCTTAGAGATCTGAGGGATATCGTTGTTGTTATAACGAGGCCCGGTGGTCTCGCTGCTCAGAGTGGTGTTCCAGAGGCCTGGAGGCATGCTCATAAGAGTGGTCTTCCAATAGCTATTCTCCCTGAGCTATCTGATGCTATAGAGATCTATAGGCCCTCCGAGATATATATATTTTCAAGGAGTAGAGATTGGATAGACTTCAACGGAGTGGAGATCGGTAGAGACACAATGATAGTCTTCCCCTCTGGGGAGCAGCCACTTGGTAAGGAGGGGGTTGAGAGGGCTAGATATGTGGGTTTCCCAGAGTTCTCGAGAGACCCAGGGCCTATACAGAATCTAACCCTCGTGCTATATAGATACGCTAGGAGGGCCAGGGAAGGAGGTTCAAGCCTGTCTAGCGAGACAAGATAAGGTTATAAGGCTGCCCATGATGATACTCCTAAGAAAGGATCTAGGGTATAGGGTCTATGTGCTGAGGCTAGGCCATAGGGTTGAAAGGGATAAGAGGGTATCAACACACGTAGGGCTAGTTGCAAGGGCGTTCGGAGCATCTGGGATCATATATGCTGGGGATAGAGATGATGAGATGATGGGCTCCGTAATAGATGTTGCCAATAGATGGGGTGGAGATGGGTTCGAGGTAAGCTATACACAGAGCTGGAGGAAAACCATTGATGAGTGGAGAGCTAGGGGCGGATGTGTGGTTCATCTAACCATGTATGGTATACCAGTGGACGATGTGATCGAGATGATCAGGAGATGCAAAGACATATTGGTGATTGTGGGCTCTGAGAAGGTTCCGAGAGAGGTCTACGAGCTATCCGACTATAACGTATCCATAGGCTCTCAACCCCACTCAGAGGTTGCAGCCCTAGCAATATTCCTCGACAGGCTCTTTCAAGGGAGAGAACTCAGGATCACATATACAGATGCAAAAATAACTATAATACCATCGCCCAGGGGCAAGGTAGTCCTTAGCATAGATGGCATCAGAGAAGAGAAGACTCATCACAGCTCATGAGACCGTCGTTTCATCACTCCATATAATTAATATGTTACCAGAAATATTAGCAATAGCATCATGAATATTAAATATGATGTTCTAGATACACAGTTAGATCCCAGATCAACATGGTTCCACCCCTTAATAAACTCCTTAGAAGATATAGTTAGGTGCTTGGCTTGAGTGAATATAAATCCATATCGCCTGAGGAGGCTAGGAAAATGTTGAGAGAAAAGGGGCTCACAGGGTGGAGAATTGGTAGGGGTAAGGCGCCTAGGATCTATAAGAGGTATTTATTAAGGGATTTTGTAGATGCTGTTAACTTTATCAACTCTATAAGGGATGCTGCTGAGGAGCTGGGCCACCACCCAGATCTATGTATTGAGAACTATAACACAGTGAGGATCTTCCTCACTACACATGATATCAAGGGCCTCTCAACGATGGATATAGAGCTTGCTGAGAGGATAGAGAAGATATATAGGGGTATGAAGCGATAGACATAGATCTCCTAGCCCTGGGGATGGCTTTCAGCTGTGTAGTAGCTGGGGATAGCATGGAATAGGAGGCTAGCTATACATCGAGTTGATCTCCTATATAGCTATGCCATCATGGCTGAGGGCTTCCAACACAACCTCAGGGCTTACCTGGAGCTTTATAACCCTTGTCTTACCATATCTCCCCCTGTTGATCGTAACAGCACTTATGATCCCTACCATGTCTAGCTCAGATATTATATCGCTAGCCCTCCTCTGTGTAACTGGTTCAAGCCCGTACCTCCTAGCTATATCTCTATATGCTAGATAGACCTCCCCTGTGGTGGCCTCTCTACCCTCCTCCACAATCTTTAGCAAGGCATATAGGATGAGCTTGCTATGGGTGGGGAGAGTGGCTATGATCTCTGTAGCCCTATCCCTCTCTATCTCATTCCTAGCCCTATACACATGATCCTCTGTAACCCTTTCAGAACCCTCTCTATCGGCTATCTCCCCAGCAACCCTTAGGAGGTCAAGGGCTCTTCTAGCATCTCCATGCTCCCTCGCTGCGAGGGCGGCGCAGAGGGATATAACGTCATCCCCCACAGCCCCCTCTCTAAATGCTATTCTAGCCCTCTGCCTCAATATATCTCTTAGCTGCTCAGCATTATATGGTGGGAAAACCACCTCCTCCTCGCTAAGGCTACTCCTAACCCTTGGATCCAGCATCTCAACGAACTTTATATCGTTGGTTATCCCCACAATGCTTATCTTAGCCCTGGAAAGCTCCTCGTTAGCCCTTGTAAGCCTATATAGGATCTCATCCCCCTCCCTTTTAACCATATAGTCTATCTCATCAAGAACAGTAACTACTATCGATTGCCTTGCATCTATAACATTCATAACCCTCCTATATACCTCCGCTGTTGAGAGACCTGTAAACGGGATCTTAGCCCCTATCGCCTCGCCTATCCTCGATAAAACCCTATAGCTTGTGTTATCAACACGTGTATTCACATAGACCCAGTGGATCCTAACCCCCTTCTCGCTACCCTTCTCACTGAGCTTCCTCAGAACATATTTAGTAACAGCTGTCTTCCCAGTACCTGTTAACCCGTATATAAAGAGATTACTAGGCCTCACACCCTGGAGAGAGGCTCCAAGGACAAGGGCTACCTTCTCAATCTCCCTCTCCCTATGCGGCAGAGTCTCAGGAATATAGTCAGGCCTCAACACCTCCTTATTTATAAAAACCTTTGAGGTGGATATCCTATCTAGTAGGGAATCTATGCTGTTCAGATGAAACCCCATAATATCATGTGGAGACAAAACCTATTAGAAGGACGCCTAATCAATAATCCATATTTCCCATAGGGACTAGGTATTACAGTTATGATCCTTCTTGAGTTGCTCTATAGCTATAATAGAGGATATAGTCAACCTGACAGGAAAAATATTTTGCATCTAGAAGCCTTATATCCCCGGGGTAGGGATGAGGTTAGCTTGGTAGCTTTTGCAGAACCTATATCCTTTACTAGGTTGTAAAGATCTTCAGCTGATCTAATTAGTGGTGGGTATTAATATTAGTTCTCAAGCGATTCATAGAGTGGAGCTATATGCTGGTATATGAGCACATGATAAAGGATCCGGTGCATGGGTATATAGGTATAACATCTGTTGAGAAGTGTATAATAAATACAAGGGCTTTTCAGAGGCTTAGGAGGATACTCCAGCTCCCCACATCCGTCTATGTATATCCTGGGGCTACACATAGTAGGTTTATACATAGCATAGGGGCTATGCATATAGCTGGCGTCTTTGGTGAGAACATAGCTTCGAGATTCAAGCTTGCTGGGAGGGAGGAGGGTGCTAGGCTTGTCCAATATCTAAGGCTGGTTCTCCTGCTACATGATATAGGCCATGGACCATTCTCCCACAGCTTCGAGGAGAAGATCCTATATCCCATGAATACTAATCACGAGATAGTGGGATCTAGGATCGTTGAGAGCGATGATGAGATACTATCTTGCCTAGAAGAGAGCAGGGATCTGGGTTTCGATGCTAGAGATATATCGAGGGCTCTCACAGCTGTTTCAAGCGAGGACTGGCCCGTTTTAGGCTTCAGCGGTGTTGATCAGGATATGGAGAAGAGCCTCTTCTATGTCCTTAAAGGCCCCTTCTCAGCGGATCTACTTGACTACCTAGTTAGAGACTCATATTACACAGGGGCTGGCTATGGGCTGGGGATAGACTGGGTTAGGATTGCCAGGAACGCTGTGCCCCTTAGAAAGAGGCTTGGAATACTGGATAAGGCTGTTGATGCATATGAGCATGTCCTTATCTCTAGGTTCCATATGTTTGCCGCGGTCTATTACCATAAGACAACTAGGGCTGTAGAGCATCTAGTAGGAAGGGTTCTTGAGGAGAGCAGCGCCTATATAGACTATAAATCTATGGTTGAGGATCCAAGCAGGTATATAGATCTAGATGATACATATATACTAGGAAACCCAAGCATAAGAAAGCTCGAATCTTGCAAGATGCTGCTAAGCAGAAAGATACCCTATACAGTAGTTGAGGAGAAGAGGATCCAGATACAGAGGGGAAGCCCACTATCGCTCCTAGCGATAAACAGGAATCTTCTAAACAAGCTCCTCATAGAAGAGCTTGGGAAGGATTTCGAAGGAATAGTATATATAGATACACCCCATCTACCCCTAAACCCCATGCTCAAGGAGGAGGAGGTCCTAGTTATATCGGGGGACAGGCCGATTGTCAAGAGATTCGAGGAAATCAGCTTTGGAACCCTCTCACACAGTGTAGCAATTGTAAGGCTATATATGGATAAAGCCCACCTAGATAAGAGGGAGAGGGCTGTCAAGGTGTTCAGAGAAATCATGGAATCCAGCTCTGAAGAAACCCTGAGATCCTTTTACTAGGATTATCCAATACCTTCCAACATATAGTCAGTAAGATTGATCCGTTCTTGATCTATTATATCTGAAAGCACACCCCTTAAGATGGAGAGGTCTGGATTAATCACTATATGCTAATTTAAACCATAGATCCAGAGCATTTGATATGGCTTTAAGAATGAAACTAGTAAGGGGGGTCGCATTAATAACCCTATTTAAATGTAGCATAGAATATGGTGAGCAGCATGGGGCAGTTTTTGAGGAATATGCCTGAGGCAATAAAAATTCTCTATATACTCAGGCTTTTGGGGGGCTCTATAGAGGTGAAGGAGCTCCATAAACTGATTGACAGGCTTGCCAAGGTGGGGATATGCTGTAAGGAGTATAGGTTTGCCCACTACCCATGGGGGCCCTATTCAAGGGATCTTGAGGTTGATCTCGATATATTGAGGGCCTCAGGGCTGATCTCTATTATCAATGGCGGTGATGTGAGGAAAATTGCCTTGAGCGAGAGGGGGTCGGAGGTGGCGGGTAATCTCGAGAGGTTTTTAGACCCTGATTTTAGATCTAAGATCGATGCTATTGTAAGGAATATGAGGGTTAGATAGTTTGGCTATAGCCCTAGATATAGCTTTGCCAGCTCCTTATGTCCGAGGAGCTCTTGTGCAGGACCCTCATAGGCTATCCTACCGCTTACCAGTAGATAGGCTTTATCCCCTATCTCCAGAGCCGATCTTGCGTTCTGCTCTACAAGGATTATAGGGACCCTCATCTGATCCCTTATCTCCGCTATCTTGCCCAGGATAGCCTTAGCGAGTTTAGGGGATAGCTGTGCTGTAGGCTCATCAACCATTAGCACCCTCGGCCTCCTCGCCATAGCCATTGCAAGTGCTAGCATCTGCCTCTGCCCTCCTGAAAGCTGGTATGCCTTGTTCTTTGCCACGCTCTTAAGCTCTGGGAATAGCTCTAGAGCCTCTTCGATCTTATCCTCTACATCCCCCTTAACCGAGTATAGAGCCATCCTTATATTCTCAATAACAGTTAGATTTACAAATATATTATCCACCTGTGGTAGATATACCAGCCCCATCCTAGCCCTCTTATACGGTGGATATCTAGTTATATCCTCACTACCTAGATAGATCTTACCGCTATATAGTGTTGAAAGACCCATGAATGTCTTTAGCAGAGTTGATTTCCCAGAGCCGTTTGGGCCTACAACAACTGTTATCCCCTTCTCATGCGCCTCGAAGTCTATGTTGTGGAGTATATGTAGCCTTGCATAGCCAGCGTTTATCCCGATACCCCTTATCAACTCACCCACCTAGGTAGCTCTCTATCACCTGTGGATTATTAACAACATCCTCCGGAGATCCCCAAGCTATTACCTTCCCCCTATGCATGGCGTATACATGGTCTACATATTTAAGTGCTATATCCAGCCTATGCTCTATAGCCAATATAGTTACCCCTAGCTCTGATACTGCTTTCCTCATATACTCGAAGATCGTGTGTGCCAGTGTTGGAAGGATCCCTGCTATTGGCTCGTCCATTATTACCAACTTAGCCCCGTTCATCAGAGCCCTGCCTAGCTCGAGAAGCTTTAGCTGTCCTCCGCTGAGCTGGTATGCATAGTGATCCCATACCTTCTCTAGGTTTAGAAATCTGAGTATCTTGAAAGCCTTCTCAGCAACCTCGATCTCCTTCGAAACCCATGATCCCCTCCTTATATTATCTAAGATCGATGTTCTCGGGATGATCCTATCTGATATGAGGAGGTTCTCGAGAACAGTTAGCCTTAGAAATGGCTGTGGTATTTGGAATGTTCTAACAATACCCATCTCATTGATCCTATGGGGAGGTAGGCCCGTTATATCCCTACCCTCATATATAACCGATCCGCTCTGGGGTCTATAGACACCTGTTATCGCGTTTATTAGAGATGTTTTCCCAGATCCGTTGGGGCCTATTATCAACGTTATCTTCCTCCTAGGCACATCAATCGATACCCCATCAACCGCTTTCAGGGCTCCAAAGCTGAGGGTTAGATCTCTAGTCCACAGTATCTTATCCCCAGCACCCCTCTCCTCAGCAGAGCCCTTATCAACAGCCTCTGAGATCATAGCTCACACCCTAGAGATATATCCGATATATGGATTTTATCTGGTAGCATAAAAATGCTGTGTTGATTTGCATATAGATATTCTCTCTATGTTTTCTATAGAGCTAGATCCCTTAGATCCTCTATAGGCCTTGAAAGCCCGATCCTTCCGCTTGGTTCTCTCACCAGCGCTCCCCGATCTTCGAGAATCCTGATCAGATGATCCACGCTTATGTCATGATACGCGCAGAGAGCTATAAGGGCTTTTCTAGCCTGGGGCGTTAGGATCTCCTTGGGAGCCTCTTCAGCGCATCTCGCAACAGCCATAGCTATATCTATAACCTCCTCTATCGGGGCGTTGGTCTCTATATATCCCTCAGATGCACC
>JAWAXC010000105.1 GCA_038897115.1 Sulfolobales archaeon
CTCCTTCTCAAGGATCCTGAGCAGGGGGGATGGGTTATAGCTATACCCCATCATACCTAGCTCCTCAACAACAGATCTATAGTCAAAATCCCCGGGGAGGGGTGTAACAGCGTCCTTCGCAAGCCTCTGTGAAGCCCTTACAATAGCCTCTAGCACAGCTCTTCCACGCTCTCCATAGCGGTAGATAAAATCAGATATAAGCGCCTCTATGTTATCGCCCTTAATCACTTGTAAGCCCTGATCGAAATATCCGTTCCAAGATATAATATATAATAAATTATATTACTAATCCACCCCTGCTAATGGAGCCTGGTAATACGATCCTTATATGGATATATAATCCATATAATTATTCTGTTGATTTCCAAAGAATATGATCTCTAGGTGTTTTTGAATATTAATAAAGGGGTCTCACATTAACTGTTGAACGCTGATAGAGCTATATCTAGGAGCATTTAGGGTCAACTATGTTAAGCTCTTCAAACAACCCCTAGATCTCTTAGACCTCCTATGAATAGCTCCATCGCTATTGCAGCTATTATCACAGACATAAACTTTCCAAGACCTCTGAGGGTGGTGGTTCCAAGGTATCTTAGCAGTGTGTGGGAGTACCTCAGTAGTGGGTATGTTATTAGGAGTGCTATGTAGGCTCCAAGCAATGTTAACACAAACCCATAGATCCTTGAGTAGATTATAAGGGTACTCATAGTCCCTGGGCCAACTATGAGGGGTGTTGCTATGGGGACAACTGCAAAGTCGCCGCTGGATACCTGCTCAGGCTTATGGCCCGAGATTAGCATATCAATCGCTATCGCCATCAGCAGAACTCCACCAGCTATTTTGAGGGATGTAAGGCTTATCCCAAATAATCTTAGGATCTGCTCGCCAGCTATTGAGAAGAGGGTTAGTAGTATAAATATCGCGATCGTAGCTCTATTAACGATCCTCCTGGCAAGAGCCTCCCAATCATTACCGCTTCTCGTGCTCTCTAGATAAGATACCAGAGTTGGTATAGCAGCTATAGGATCCATTATTGCAAAGACAGAGATAGCTATCGAGATAACAGTCATAAGATCCGATTGAAATACTATTTCATAACACCCATATAGAGTTAGGAAACACCTATAAATTAGATATTTAGCATTAGCCCAGAGCTATAATCCTGGTTAAATATGGTCGAGATATTTAAGATACGGATCATCAGGATCTCGGATAAACCTCTAACACCCCTAGCCAAGCACCTCTACCCTGTATCTCCCACCACCAGCAATTCTATCAACCGCCTTATGCAATATAGATGCTATTGAATAGCATCTATACCCCCTCTCACCCCTATAGCATCTCACCTCTAGAATATCTCTAAACCCCTCTAGCTTCTCCACCCAGGATATCATATCAGCTATACAGCTTCTACTCTCACAATCAACAGAGATCCTTACTAGAACTCCTGGTGATTGGTAGGGCTTTATAACAATACTCCTAGAATCTAGATCCGCCTGTATAGTTACCGATACACCCTCATATAACCCTAGGAGATCCCTTATAGCCAGAGGTATTGTAACCCTACCCTTAGGATCTATCTTCCCCACATAGCCCACTACACTCATAAACAACCCCACTATATGCTTTTACACATTATTTTTAAAAGCTAACCTATCATTCATAGCCCTCTATCTCACTCCTTTCCTCTCCTTTCTGTTTTAAAGAATTAAGTATTATAAGTATCATAGGATATTTAATCCTCTTAGAGCTATTAGGCAAGCACTCTATGTAATACATGATGTTAAGAAGTCCACGAGGGACTTTATGAGCAGCTGAGAAAGTGGGGAGAAGGCTTTGAGGAGATCTTTCATTCGATTTAGTGAGAATGGCTCCTGAAGAGCAGGGTAAGGCATTTAGATAAGGAGTAGCAGATCCTCTCTGGATTCACCTAGATCTTCTCTGTAACCCTGCCCCTGCTATCTTTAGCACTAAAATACAGACAGTTGAGCTACAAAACCGATAAACAGATAAGCATGTAAAGCCGGATACAACAAAATTATAAAGACATAGAGCATTATATTAATTTGCTATATCTAACCTCCTCCTCGCCTTAAATGGTGTTAAAAAGCCTTTTCCATTGACAGCTCCTTGGTTTACCTATCTATACCTAATCTCTTTGTTTACTTGTTATCTAGGGCGTTCGGGGAGAGCAGATACCCTCATAGTGATTAAGCATGTACTATGGATCATTACCTCAGAGCTCCGAGTCTCATGATCACCAGACCTATCATCAAATTAATAGAACCAAGAAGGCTACAAACCCTCACCCTGCTATAAATGACGAGAGCTTCAGCTGAGGGGTTTCAAATAAGGTTTCGGTATCTAGAGCTCTTAAATTGATCGGTAAAGAGGTCGTACCTAGAAATGACTTCATACCAATACCTCTCCTAGCATCTCGAGAGGTTGTTGATATTCTCACTGTAACTAACGTAGACCTACTATATAGAGGTGTTCTTAGTTTGAGGAGCATCTTAACAGCTATGATTGAGGGGAAGATCAGGAAGTTAGAGCCTTTGGCAGAGATCTTCGAATATAATTTAGAGGACCATGGGAGCGAAGACCGAGGCTAAGTGTAGATGCTCACCTATAGAGCTTATCCTAGAACCTGTAGAAATTTTAAAGGGTATTTCAGGCGGCAGGCTTGATGAGAGTTGGGCTCTAAGTATATTGGTTCTAGCTATTCTAAGAAAGATGCTATTGGAAGGGCTCTAGAGCGGATGCTAGTGTAGCTAGATCTAGGCTGCAATGTTTTATAAGAAGCGATAAAGAAGATGTATAAGAGATATGATGAGCCATATATCTAAATCCTTAGAACCGAGACCAAGAAGAACTTTGCTAGAGCGATCATATATGCTAATGAATTAATAGAGATAAAGAAGCACTATAGGAGGCTCAGGATAGCCCTCACATTTATTGAGCACTTAAGCTAAAGGTTAGGCATATTAGGCGAGCTAAAAAGTTCAGACTATTCCTAGTTAAGCCCTAGGCTGTTGGTTCTTCTGAAGCCGCAGATAGCATCGATAGCCTTCAATATATCTAGAGAGATTCTTGGCATAACTAATATATTGCTATACTTCAATACAAAAATATATAGTAATTACACGTTAGATATAAAAAAAGACTTATCATGATCTATGTAAAATATTAAGGAACAGGTCAAAAAGTTTTAAATTAAATTTATAGGTGAAGGGTCTCATTAATCTGGTGGTTTTCATGGTAACTATGTTAATGGGGATCATCTTTATAACGATTCTGCTACTACCACTATGTACCTCTGTAGAAGGTCTCATAGATTTAAAGACCTTAGGAGATCTCCGCGTTAGTGAACGCAATAATATACCGCTTTTTTGGGAGTTCAGAATAGTTAGTAGAGATCACGAATATTATGTGAATGAGGATCAGCTTTTGATGCGTCAACTCGAGTTTGGAACTGTATCCGGCGATCAAGTGGTATATATACCCATATATGATAAATCTAATGCAGCTCCAGGAGAGAATATAACTATAGGGGTAATTGCTATAAGCTCGGCAGGCCCTATACCTCAGAAATCCCTTAACTATACTATATATAGTGAAGGATGCCTTAATATCTATAAAAGCTACTCCCTAATCACCAATAAAGATGGGGTGGCGTTCTTTAACTTAAGCAGTGCCTCTCCAAATATATTTTGTCTCAGAGAAACATATGAAAGGATATTTATTACCAATATTGCGGCATCAGGATTAACTCCCAGCATTTCTAATGGCACCTTAAAAGTGGCATTAGTAAATATGAGTACTGGCAGGGGCTATACAGGATCCCTTCCGCTAGGGCTGATAGTTAGTAGAGCTAATCTATCTAATGGCCAGTGGGAGCCTCCGAGAACTACAACCATCTCTGTAGATTTCCTAAATGGAGAAGCTATTATAGATTTAAGAAACACTATAGCCCAACTATATAGTTCCCTTGACACTAACTATGTATATAAAGTGGAAATTATTAGCATAGGTGGCGAATCTATATACTTACCGTTCTTTACCTCATTAATTGTATTAGATCAGAACGCCCTAAGCAGAGTTGCGCGCGTCACATATATCACATATACTAGATCATTTGTTGTTCCGAATATAAGTTCGCCAGGATCTATAGCAATAGTCATTCACGATCCCCTCTATAGGCTTTTAAGCGGAACGCTGATTACGAAAATACAGATTATGGATTCCAGCTATAACGTTATAGTATCAAAGACCGCTAATATAAATGTTACGTATGGAAGTGCAATAGTAGATCTAAGCTCTTTGATCGATAGCCTTCCTCAGAATGCAACATTTATATATATTACGCCAGTAGCTTTTATAGATAGTGGCGGCAATCCCTTAGTATTACTAGAACCAGCTGATAACATCTCCATTGTAAAAAGATCGTTTATTCTTGGCGTCCAACCCGAAGGCTTAGTGATAAGCCCCACAGTTAGATATTATGGTGATATTGTTCAGTTTACCGTATACTATAACGGCTCGCCCTTACCAAATGTAGATGTGAAACTATACCTACCAGATCCTTCAGCACCCGTGTTAAGCGGAAAAACAGATGCTAACGGTATTGTTGCATTTAACATAACTCAGGCATATCCTAAGATTAGGAGTCTCTCATATACCTATAAAGGATTTTTCACATATGCGGCTATAGCTACCTATGGGAATTCGACAGCATATCTAGTTGCTAGACTAGGATATCCTTCTCCATATTATATGGCCCAGATACTCGAAGACCAGGTACCTCGGCTCAACATTACGGTAACATACTCCCCTGTTGACATGCTTGTCGTAGCCGCTTATTCGTCAGGCTTACCTGTGCTTCACGAAGTGAAGACCGACTTAGCTGTAATTTCTAATGGTTCTCGGCTTTTAGATCTCTCGACACCTTATGGTACTCCGAGTTTTAGAAATATAGGAGTATGCACTATGCCATCAATAATATCATATGGATGCCCTGTTCAGTTAAAGATCAACAGAGCACCTAACTTTGTGGACAGATATATATCTAACTCTACAGTTGTCGGGCAGAGTATAGACCTAACATATAGATTAGCATCTACGCTTAATATAAGCGGCAGCTATACCATTTTAGGAACCACTATTTATATCAACGATTTACTTGGAGACTATAGAATCGATGTGTATAACTCTACAGTTTCTAATGGAGCGGCTGTTAGGATTCAAACTCCGTTTAATATTATATCTCCATTTATAGGCTTTATCAGCTCCCTTCTAATTTTAAGAGATAATAACTATATATACGATGCTATAGATATATATGTGGATGTTAGGCCTTCTATAAGGGCTAGCTTTAGCTTAAGAGCTGACAGGATATTTGATACTGTGCTGGTTAATGAATATATCAACTATACCGTATTTATAACTAATAATGCTAACTTCACAGATTACTATATAATCTCTGTTAACGGCCCTGGCTCCGTCGATGTTACCTTTATAAATGTCTCTGCAGGCTCTACAGCTGCTATTAACCTTAGGATTGGTGGTTTTACCTCGCCTGGAATTTTCATCACCAATTTAACCGTTGTCTCGCAGCTCACGGGATCCTCCCTATATCTAGTGTTCTCTACAACATCTATCGCGCCTGTCAGTAGTATTTCACAGACTATTATAGGATCTGGCAGTGTTTCTCTAGATAATAGGATAAATGTGTCTGTTAATGCTATATCGCCAGTCAACATAACAGTTTCGAGGCTCAACACAACAGGGATCCCCACTAAAATAGGGATTCCATCCGGTGGTATAGCAGATCTGCTCTTCGATGTAAGGGTAAGTAATGTATCAGCCCTCATCTATCCAATCTGGATCAATATAAGCTATGCCTCAATATCGTTTAGCGGAAGTGAGCAGAATATGAAATTATATAGATATAATTTCTCATCAGCAAAGTGGGAGCCTTTCAGAGAGACAGGCGTTGATGTTAACAGGAAAATAGTATGGGCTAAGGCATATCCGGACGAGCTTTCAGGAGTACTAATAAACCCAGTGCCAGGCCCTCTCCTAGGGCCTCCACCCTCTATAGTGGGTGGTGAGCTAGAGATAGATAGATATAGCTATAACAAAGATGTAATACTCGGCATATCAGTTCTGGCTGTATCGATATTAGCTATCGGTATAATTACAGTGCTGTATATTTATCATATCAAAAGGAGAGACTTAGAATGATATTTCCAATGACCTATATTATGATCTTTTAAATTTCTCTCGACACGAATCTTTTTAGAATTCCTCGAAGATAGATCCTTATTATTTAGCATATCTATAGGGGCCCTACTCAATAAAATATTCCTTTTTTCCCCAACGTAAATTCTATAGAATTTCTCCTGAGGCTATCGGTAATATCGAAGTAGTCAATGGTAATAGGGATGAGGACTCAAGCTCCTTTATTTTTCAACTCAACATATCTAGTAAATTATCATTTATTGTTGTAGGGTCAAACCCCTTTTACACCCACTCTAGGACTGATATAAACTCGCTTAAAACCACACCCTAAAGTTAGAGTTGAGATACCCAGCTGGTGGCTGATCAGACGTCTCAAGGATCGATGCTATCTCTGTCATAGGGGGGATATGTTGGCAAGATAGATGAGATCGTTGCCGTGTGGAGGAAATGCGGCGGCCGGGATTTGAACCCGGGATCGCCGGCTCGGGAGGCTTGTTCTCTGTGAGGCGTTATGTTCGCTGTTGATTCTCGGATCAGCGGACGATGTGAAACATTTTCA
>JAWAXC010000106.1 GCA_038897115.1 Sulfolobales archaeon
TCCAGTCTATCCACTAAGTCCTCCTCCTTCACACCGAGCATCTTCCTAAGAGCACTTAACGGCATACTACTCCTAAGCCTCTCCTCGATCTCCCGAACAATCCTCTCAACATCCTCATCACTAACCCACTCCGGCACACGAAGACGAATAGTTACAACACGAACCAATACTCAGCACCTCCTACACTGAGATATACCATGCAAACCTAATAATATTAAACCACACATCCTCGAAGCACGCCACACGAAACATCACGGTGAATCTCCAGCTAAGATAGTGTAGGTGATTCCCGTAGACGTATAGTCCGTTATATAGTATAAGCGATCGGTCCCATAGTGTGACTTAGGGCTGCAACGTCTTTGATCGTTTTTGGATGCTTTTATATGAATTCGTGGTTAATACCCTTCAAGGCTATTAGGTATGCTGATGCCATATCCCCAAAAAAGCTTATAAGCCATATAGGCTGAGAACCTTGTTGGCGACCCCGGGTTTCCAAGACCCGTGGCTGAACCGCGGTGAGGGGGCCCGGGGAGACCGTGATGAGCCCGAGGGCGGCTAAAATGAACATAAACGATAATAAAAGACCGCTCTCGGGTGAACGGTCTCTAAATAGCTAAGTATATGTATTATCCCTTGAAGTCTACTGACTATCTCCCTAAGAACCTCTTCTACCTCTGCTCTTTCTCTAAGCTCCTCCAGCTCCTTGATCTCCTGACTGCCTGCTCGATATCCATATGCGTTGCTATGAGATATATAGCTGTATTCTGACCTGGCCTCATCTAGAGATTCCACCACACCCAGAGGGCTCGCCTAGCCCATCCCATGGGTTCATGGGTGGCTGTCGAGCCCAACGGCACGAGGCTCCCATCTAGGGTAAACCTGAATAGGCTTGGAGCAGCGCTCCCATCACCCAGGCGGATCAAAATATATAAGCTTATCCTCTAAGCATCAAAAAGATTTCAGCCCCTCCAGCCGAGCTTGAGATCCTTTATGGTCTCGATATAGCTGGAGGTTTAAAAAGTAGACCCCGGCTAGGGCATATTACTCAGAGTTACCCCTATTATCTAGCTGTGCAACGCCGTACCTCCTGGGATCCTCGACCTCTTTTAGAAGTACATATGCATCGTAGGATCCCTCGGGAAATCTTCTCAAATACTCCGCAATTCCTCCTTGGAGAAGGTTATTACTTAGATAGACCTCAAATGGATAGTCACCCGCGAATTCCCTAGCAAGCCCCACAGCATGGGCTATCCCGAGGGGGCTTGTCCCGGGATATATAGATTATTCTACATTCAAATCTAGAATCATCACTATATCTCTCAATAACCCTCTCAAGGTATAGGTCTCTGTAGGATCGTTATATCTCTAACCCTACAAGAAACTAGATCCTCGAGGATATACTGGGAGACTGGCTTATCGGCTATGGGGATCAGCTGTTTAGAATCGCTAGAGGTGAGAAGTCTAGGCCTGGTTTCAAGCCCGCTACGGAGGATGATACCCTTAACTAAGATCCACAGCTACCCAAGAATTCATAATAAAAAGACATATTTATAATAGATGGATCTAAAAGTCGCGATCCATATAGATCAGCATTCCTGTCTTATCTATAGTAACTCCCTTCACAGATCCTTATCTCCACGTAGTACGAGCCTATTGATAGTGAGCCAAGGATGTCTCTATCGAAGTTCTCAGGGATCTTCTCCCAGGGCTCGATATCCCCTGGAACTACGTAGAAGAGCGGATGAGGCTCAAAGCACCCTTGTTCCACTAAGTCTAAGAACCATTCCCTAGATCTTATATATAGCTTTTTAAGTAGATGTAGAACCTCATATCTAAGCTGTGCATCGCTCACCGGGAGTCTAAGCGAGAGATCTACCAGGCCTCGGTTGAACTTGCTATCGCTAAACCTATAACCCCTTCTCCTTCCCTCCAGCCATATATAATATATATAGGTATTTATTGATCTCAGGGGCTCACGGCTATTCTTAAACCTTGAAAGCTGGGGGTGGTTCCTATAGCCTCTGGTTAAGCCCTCCAAGACTCTGAGAGCAAGTATCGATTCTCTCCAAAGAGCTATCAAGCCTATTGGGTCGAGGTACTCAGGCTTTATACTCCATAACCTCATGTAGATCACCATCTCATTTTATGAAACCACGAAGAGAGAAGATCAAAAGATCCTTGTGTCGCACAGGTACCCACCCATTAAGAATAATTTATAGAACTGCTAGAAAGCCCTTCTTATATATTATATAAATAAATGCTAGAAACCCCATGGTGGAGTTTATTAGGGGGAATCTCCAATATATCTTCTCAACATCGCCTCCTCTTACCAATATATACACAGGGATCAAAGGATAGATTAGAGAGGGAAGCAATAGTATATCACGCCAAACAGCTACTATTGAGGCTACACCCCAGTTAGCTGCACAGAATAAGAGGGCGCCTCTCCAACCCAGAAGAGTCGCAACGGTTCTCAAACCCGCCTTTTTATCATACTCAATGTCCGGGATCGCTGAGAATGCATGCATCGCAGCCGACCAAGATATAGATGCGATCAATATATCTATTCCGGGCACATTGTTCGTATTCTGGGCATACCCAACCAAGAGGGGCATGGCATATAGGGCGTTTGAATATGAATCTAGCAGAGCCTTCGACTTAAGCCTTATAGGCGGAGCACTATATATCGTTGATAAGGCTACAAAGATCCCTAGAAAGATCCTAGATAACCCCTGGAGAAATATTAGAGCCAGAAGAGATATTAGCAGGGATGATGCAATAACCAGCACAAGAACCTTAACCCCTACACTAAGCGAGAGAACCTCCTTAGACCCCTTCTTCGGATTAAGAATATCTGTATCTCGATCAAATAGATCGTTGATCCCATACAGGTAGAAGTTAGCGGGGATCATAAAGTATATCAAGGTGCCCAGAAAGGCGGGGGACATGAGATCATAAAGAGACGCTGAGGATGCGGTATAGCCTAGAAGGTAAGGTCCTGCTGTGTATAACCAAAACCTAGGCCTCGATATAGAGATCAACATCTTCAGATCCATATTATCACCGCGTTGAGAAGACCATATGATATAGATCTTAGCCTCGAAGGCTTAACCCCGGATCTTAAGACCAGTTCCGGCGCTCTATATATCTTCTTTGCAGCCCACTTATATAGATCAGAAGCTGTTTTTATCGGAATGAGATATCTCTTGGGTATATATCTATATCCATGCTCGGCGTCTCTGATCATTTTAAAGAACCTTCTAACCTGGAATCGAATGAACTCTCTGAATTCAGGTGAGCTGCAAAAGCATTCCACCCCGAATCTCTCTAGATCCTCTTTCGGCATGTAAACCCTACCGAGCTTTAGATCCTCTCCTATATCTCTCACCATGTTGATAAATTGATAAGCCCTGCCAAGCTTCATAGCACTTTCATATGAATCTTCGGAGAGCCCCATTATCTTGGCCATGAAAACACCTATTACCTCTGCAGATCCGTATATATACCTGAGAAGCTCTTCGAATGTTTGGTACTCCCTAATATATAGATCCATCTCCATGGAGCTCATGAAAGCCTCTATATGCTCCACCTCAAACCCTCTTCTCCTCGAGAGATCTGCGAAGGCATCTATATACCATATCCCGGTCCTCTCCCCTTCTAAAGCCCTTAGTGTTAGCTCCCATGCTCGATAGAAGTCGTCTACCTTGGGTTCCGGCACATCAACGAGATCATCTATGGTTCTTACAAAGGCATATAGCAAGGCCACATCATCCCTGACTCTTTTGGGGAATAGCTTGCTAGCATAGTAGAATGTCTTGCTACTCTTTCTGAAGATCTCGTAGGCCTCATCGTAGATCATTTTCGATCGCCCTCGCAACAATCTGAGCCGAGGCGAGGACCATGGGGACACCAATGCCTGGATGCACATACTGACCCACGAAGTAGAGGTTATTCACCTTTCTACTCTTGATCGATGGCCTATAATAAGCCGTTTGATCAAATGTATGCCTTAGACCTAGAGCGGTGCCCATAAAAGCATTGTATCTACGCTCGAAGCTCTGGGGAGTGAAGATCATCTTTATACTAGGCTCCAGCCTCAGACCCAGATCCCTTTCAACCCTCCTCACAAGGAGCTCATAGAGATCCGCCCAGTTGGTTCTCAGCCCAGGGGCTACGGGGACTAGAATCATGATCCCGGGCTTATCGGATCCTATTAGGGATAGGGGGTTATGAATATAATATGACGGATTATTTGGTAGCCCGGGGTCTCTGAATATCCTGTGAAAATGCTCCTCCCAGGAATTGATTACTATTATATGATGTGAATCCTTTAACTCTTTCTTCAGACCAAGATATAGTATGAATGCCGATGGAGCTAGCTTCCTCGATAGCCAGTATTCTTCATCATAGCCTCTATATCTCTCCTCAATAAGATCTAGCTCCACATGTGCATAGTCAGCATTAGCTATAACTATATCAGCACGATGATCCCCACATGTGGACTTAACACTCTTTACAACCCCATCCATAATCTCTATCTTCCTAGCCTCACAGCCAGTCAGTATCCTTCCCCCCTTATCGATCACATAGCTCTCTAGAAACCTAGGCACCTCGCTCATACCCCCTTGGGGGTAGTAGACGCCTCCTCGAAACAGCGAGTGGATCATTAGGAGGAGATATAGCGAAGGAAGCTCCCAGGGAGGCGTTCCAAGGAAGAGCGAGTCATAGCCCAACAAGATCTTTGGCTCCTCTCTCTTGAACAACCTGTTAAGCATCTTCTGGGCCGGCTCTATATACCTAAAGATCTTGAATATACTAGGGGTCAGCATGTCCCATGGCCTTCTATAGTCTCTATATAGGAGCTTCTCCACGACAAGCCTATATAGGCCGGTCGATGTATTAAGAATCGATATGAACTTCTCGCCAGACCCCGGCTCGATCTCTTCGAGTCTTGACGCAAGATCCTCTACATCTTGACGAACATCGATCCTCATACCATTAATATAAATAGAGAACATGGGATCGAGAGCCCTGAGCCTCCTATAATACCTAGGGAGAACCCCTAGTTCGTAGAAGTAGTTTCTATATATATCATCCATCATATACCATGTAGGACCCATATCGAAGCCGTGGCCATCTACATATAGATAGGATGCTCGGCCCCCCACGTTATTGTTCTTCTCGATAATGGTTACATCATACCCTTTTCTCAGAAGAAGCGCTCCAACAGCTAGCCCTCCAACGCCTCCCCCGACTATGAGGATCCTCTTCATGGCTCTTCGAAGGAGATGTGGTGAAGTTCTATTAAGTCGGTGTAAAAAGATTTTTTATAGTTGTCGATTGAAGTTCTCAATAGGATCTATATGAAATGGTTATACTAGTCGGATATCTATCTGTAGATAATATCCCCTATATATTGGGTGCTAACGATATCTACTCTATTTCTAGAAATCCATAGTCATATATGATCATTATATCTACCTCCCTATCTTGACCTCTTATTTCCGAGATGAATTTCTTTGCATCATAGCTATCAATAAATGCTATTATGAAAAAAGCATTAGATCCCTCAGCTATGTGTAATAATACTTCATACTCTATCCCAACCGGTAGTAATAGCTTATCTGCCTTCCTAGTGAAAATAACAACCAGCTTTATTCCCGCCCTATCGAGATCTAGTATTGGGATTACCCTTACAAGCCTTCTCTTCTTAAGCCACCTATAGATCTTGATCACTGACCTTCTCTCCAGACCCGATATCTCAGCCAGCCTCGAGAAGCTAGCTCTGGGCTCAGATCTCAGAGCCCTTATAAATTCATCCACAATCCTCGATCTTCTATATAGTCTCTGCGGAGGTATATACGACATATAATAGCTGACAGCCCTCCCTTTCAAATACTCCATATCCTTTCCAAGGTTTTCAAGAGAAGAAGAGTAGATCTCCAGCAACTCTATTTTTTCAAGGCAAGAGGCCCAAGAGGAGATCCTTTTGAAATCATTTATTTTACTATCCACAGCGACAAATCCATAGTAATAGCCATATAGATTAGGCGATATTCTTAGCGAAAAGCTCTTAATGATATCCCTGCTAATAAATGCCCTTAATTTGTAGCTGATCAGCTGAGGAGACAAGCCGGTATATCTAGAAAGCTCTCTAATTGATGCTCTACCATCTCTAAGCAGTCCTATCAAGACCCTCTTATCAATGGCTTCAATCGCCATATCCTTACTAATCCCAGAAGAATAGCTCATAAGGCCATAAATATCTCTTACCTCGCAGAAACCTATAAGAGAAATCGATAGAGGGGAGCCCTTAGGATGGGGAAGAGAGTCAGTGGACATATATGCAATGCTCTCTAAGGTTCATATCTAGAGCTCGTTATCGATATAGCTATATACACAAAATAATTCTTCTAAGATTCTGAGGAATATCTATATATCACCGACTGTTCTAAATATGATGATTAAAATATTTGTATTAGTCGTTATAAACCTAATAAATGAGGCGATATAGCTATACCTTCAGCGATATCTATAACATAGTAGTGGGGATTCAGAGTTATGTGGATAAAAGCGTTGGTATAAGAGAATCTAAGGAGTTGGTTGTGATCCCCATGAATACCCCTAGTAGCTCAGTAGATAGAGTAGTGATCATGGCTCCTAAGTATATCTATGAAAAGAGCGGGGAGAGAAGTCTGGATCTCGAGGATCTCGTGTTAAGAGCCTTTAGAGAGACTCTCAATCTCGATCCTGTAGAGGTTGCTA
>JAWAXC010000107.1 GCA_038897115.1 Sulfolobales archaeon
TAGTAAGCTTAAATGGATCGCTTTCCCAGAGCTCAAGAGGATCTGGGGGTTGGACGTCATAGTGGTTATATATCAATATACTTTTAGATCCAGATCCTATTTCTGCAAAAACAGCTGGATGACCCCCTCCACTAACGATCCATGCTTTGAAGCCTCTCTCCCTTAGTATCGATACTAAATACTCTGCACATCTATCCATGCTCTTCCCACCCCACGCTGCTACGGTTTGATGCTCTATAAGACTCGCAAGGAGATCTATATATTTTTCATAATTTTTATTGATATATGTTAAAGCCTTTTCTTTAAGAATCTCGGTCTTAGCTTCCATAGAACCACCAAACTACTATTTCGAAGCAGTAATATATTATTAAAAGAGCCGTTTCTCAAGATATAGCTATTATAAAAATCCCTGCTAAAGATCTTTATATTTCTAAGGAGTAAGGATCTTTTTGCCTTTCTGTTTCACCCTTAGAGACGGCTTCCCCGATCCGCTTCTTCTCATCCCAGAAGAGAGGCTTTTATCGTAATACCATGCAGTTTTTCGATAGGGCCAAGATCTCGATGCGAGTATTAATTTACGCGTGTATAAATAATATTATTTGGATATTGAGAGATTGGGTATGGCTGATAAAATAGATCCTAAGAAGGGTGTCGGCTCTAGGGGGCTCTTCAGATTTTCCAGAGAAGGGAGTGATCCTGGTAGTAGTGTTTCTAGAGGTAATCATGGTTCAACCTCTTTAAAGGAACAAGGATCTCATGTGGAGGGTATAATACATAGAAGTAGTGGAGGCTATATAGGCTATCAAAGCAGATCGAGAGCGGGATTTTCAGGTCTTGATAAATACATTGAGAGGAAGTATGATAAAACAATGTCTCTCCCCACCCAAAACATTGTATTTAAGGTGGAGGCTAGAAGTGTAGAGATAGTAGAAAAGGGTTCAGTACCCGGATATAGACCTCGAAACGAGGGGTGGAATGTGCGGGAAGCATCAAGCGATGATCGCTTGATCTATTATGGGAGAGGCTCTGATAGCACCAATTTAGATCCATCTATCTTCGAGATCCCAGAGGCTGTAGAGGTTGAGGGCTATATCATGGACGTTCAATATGATGGTGAGGCATCAAAGGCATTTCTACTCGTATATGTTGAGGAGGAGGGTAAGCTCTATAAGATATATGATAAGACTGGTCATAGGCCCTACTTCCTAGTAGATCTAGATCCAGATAAGGTTAGAGAGATCATTAGCAGGTCACAAGATGTTATTGATATATATAGAGTTGAAAAGTTAGATCTACTTTTGAATAGAAAGGTTATGCTCACAAAGATAGTAGTTAGAGATCCACTAGCTGTCAGAAGACTTAGAGATAAGTTTCCTAAGGTTTGGGAAGCTAATATTAAGTATCACCATAACTATATCTACGATACACAGTTGATCCCTGGGCTTAAATATAGGGTAAGGGGTGGGAGGTTTGAACCTGTGTTAAATATAGAGATGAATAAGGTCTCATCCGAGATCGATAAGATCTTTGCTGACGAGCCCGAACATGTGAGAGAGATAGCTGTGAAATGGTATCCCCTCTTCGAAGCACCGCCTCCAAGGATCAAAAGGCTATCTATAGATATAGAGGTCTATACGCCGAGTAAGGGTAGAGTTCCAAATCCCGAGACGGCGGAGTTTCCTATAGTAAGCATCGCTACATGTAACAATGATGGTGAGTGCTCTGTATTCATATTAAAAAGGGGTGATGAGAAAGCCGTTGAGAGACTTAGGGATGTGGTTAATAACAGAACCAAGGTATATGTTTTCGAGAGTGAGAGAGAGCTTATCAAAAGATTCTTCCAAGAGATCTCTGGTTATCCCATAATCATATCCTTCAATGGCGATAACTTCGATCTTCCATATCTGTATACTAGATCGAGAAAACTTGGATTCTCAAGAGAAGAGATACCGATAGTGATTAAGGAGACACATGCAACATTTAAACACGCGCTACACATAGATCTATATAGGTTCTTCAAGAACAGAGCTATACAGAACTATGCGTTTGAAGGAAAATATAAGGAATATACTCTAGATGCTGTTGCCCAAGCCCTTCTGGGAAAGGGTAAGCTGGCAAATGAGGAGGGTGTTGGCTCTATGAGCCTCTATGATCTAGCTATGTATAATCTGAGAGATGCACAGCTAACGATAGAGCTAACCACATTCTCTGGCGAGCTGCTTTGGAAGCTCATAATACTGCTCATGAGGATCAGCAAGCTAGGGATTGAAGATGTTACTAGAACCCAGGTATCTACATGGATCAAGAATCTATTTTACTGGGAACATAGATCCAAGGGCTATTTAATACCCTCAGAATCTGACCTTGCATCGCTTAAGTCGAGAAAGGCTACCGAGGCTATTATAAAGGGTAAGAAGTATGCTGGGGCTATAGTTATCGATCCACCTCAGGGGGTGTTTTTCGATGTTGTTGTTGCCGACTATGCCTCGCTATATCCTAGTATAATTAAGAGGTGGAATCTCAGCTATGAAACAGTAGATCCTCCTGAGGGCGAATGTAGCAAATTAGAGCCTATAAGAGATGAGACAGGAACTATAATCCATAATGTGTGTATGGATAGGGTAGGGATAACCTCGGTAATCATAGGTCTTCTAAGGGATTTCAGAGTTAAAATCTATAAGAAGAAGGCTAAGGAGAAGAACATTCCAGAGGATCTGAGGAGCTGGTATGATGTTGTACAGAGGGCTATGAAGGTATATATAAACGCATCCTATGGCGTCTTTGGGCATGAGAAGTTCCCGTTATACGCCCTCCCAGTTGCTGAGAGTGTAACAGCCCTTGGAAGGATGATCATAACTATGAGCCAGCAAAAGGCTAGAGAGTTAGGGCTGATGGTTCTATATGGAGATACAGACTCGCTCTTCATATGGGCTCCTCAGGAGGATAGGCTTAACCAGCTTAGAAAATGGATACTCGATACATTCGGGCTCGAACTAGATATAGATAAAAGATATAAATTCGCAGCCTTCTCCCTCAAAAAGAACTACCTAGGTGTCTATCCAGACGGCTCTGTAGATATAAAAGGGCTTGTTGGTAAGAAAAAGCATATACCAGAGTTCGTTAAAGAGGCATTCTCAGAGGCTGTTAAGAAGCTCGGAGCAATAGAAACCCCTCAAGACCTGCTCATGGTATCAACATGGCTAAAGGAGATCTTACAGGAGATATATAGAAAGTTGAAGGATAAAGAGTACACATTGGATCAGCTAAGCTTTAAGATGACGCTTGGAAAACCACTTGAAACATATACCAAGAACACCCCACAGCATGTTAAAGCAGCCCTTATGCTCGTGAGAGAGGGTATAAGTGTTTCTCAAGGCGATAACATATGGTTTGTTAAGGTGAGGGGCAAAGAAGGGGTAAAACCTGTACAGCTTGCTAAGGTTAGCGAAATAGATGTTGAAAAATATATTGAGAGTCTTAGATCCGCTTTTGAACAAATACTCGCACCTCTCAGCATCGAGTGGGAAGAGATATCCGGCCACAGCAAGATCTCAGACTTCTACGGCTAAAACTTTAATCCAACAAATCTATTAGATCATTTAAACAGAAAGTTATAGAGGAACGGTACTTCGTTATCCAACATAGCCGGCATTAATTAGTTATGAGATAGCGAGGCTAGCACAGTAACTTCAAATCTATGGGCTGTTCAGAGAAAAACTCTCACTACTTATAGTAAGAAAGAAGACACAGCAAGATGCCATTATTCGTCAACTTATAAGGTTTCGAAGACGTATATTTAGTGATGATGACGCCACAGCCCTGAGCAGTGAGGAGGGCTCGTGTTTCTGACAATACTCCCTATTACTATTCTATTCATATCGTTTCCAAGGCTTTTTTAACAGCCTCTCTATTAATTCTTCTGTCAAAGACTATCAAAACCCTTCTACTGCTTCCAACGATCTTTAGCTTCACACGATCTATAACAACTCTGCCCCTTATAAGGTCGCTCTCGCTTTTAGCGGGTACTAGGTATTCCTTGAACTTTCTAGTAGAATATCTATAGTACTCATCGAAGTTATCTATAATCCTTATAGCATCCTCGAGATCGCTTGTGGAATAACCCAGAGTCTCCGAGATCGTTTCCAATAGCTTTTTAGCTTTTTCCACCTCGAGCTCTATACATGGATAGCCCATACAATCCTCTAGATCTCCCCTTACCAAATAGCTATACCCCTAAGTTCTAGGAGTTATCCAATATGTGAGTGATGCACCACCGCCTACTGATGCTTGGAGTTTTAAAGGCTTGTTGGGGCCGTACTGTATTATAACCACGGAGTCCTTGTCTAGAACTTTTGCCACTTGCTTAACAAGATCTATTGAGTATCTCGCAGATACATTCTCAAGCCGTGATGAGAGGGATAGTAGACCCTTATCCTGGCTTAGAATCGCCTGGTATTCCTTGTCCTCCCCTCTGGAAATGAATCTCAGGCTATCCCCTGTCAAGCGTATCTCCAGCTCATCTCCAACTACTGCTGCATCCTTTACAAGTGTTACAAAAACCTCACCGCTCATCTGTGCTTCTACCTCGAGCTCTAGCTGTATATCTCCTATAGGCTCTACACCTATTTCCTTCACCTGTGCCGAGAACTCCCTTTCAGCTCCTGTCTTTGTATTTATAAGTATTATTTTTAGATCCCGCGCCCCATCATCATAGCTGATTGTAACCTTATCCCTCCTTGTGAGCCTTTTAAAAGATGCTAGAAGCTCGTCTTTATCAACAAGCATTGAAACCTCTTCGCTAAGCTGGTACTCCTCAAAAGCTATGCTAGATATATTGAGTATACTCATTATAAGCCTATCGGGTGAGAGCCCTTTAACCTCAAGCCCCTCCGACCTTATATAGAGGGGAGCTATATCTAGGGGGGCTAGGGCGGCCTTGAAGAGATTCTTTATAAAGGTGCCCTCTCCATGGGATAGTCTGAACATAAATCCACCACATCTACTTATTACTTAACATCGAAATTAAAAAGCTAGCCCTACGTCAATACCAAATCCTATTTACCATAGCTGGATCCTTATGCTAAATCCACGTTATTAGCTAGGCTTGCCTAGAGGTATATGGGGGCAGCGGTCGCGGAGAATATAAGGGATCTTATTAGCAGGCGGTTCGCAATTGTAGAGCATATGAGGGAAACGCTCTCTGGGGGAGGTATGTCGGTAGCTATAGATACATATAGGGTGATCCCTCTCAACCCTGGCGATGTTGAGAATAGTTTTAAAGAGCTATATAGAGAGCTGATTCCAAGGGGATATTATCCACAGCTTAGGCTTGTTAGCGGTAGCTATTATCTCAGGCTCTTCAATATCGGTAGAGAGAGAGGGTTCAGAGCTATAACTGTAGTTCTTCTAATGGTTATAACAATAGTTACTGTGGCTATCACATCCTATCTATGGTATGAGATGGATCTAGATCTCCATGCGAGGATCAATATAGATACTGAGGCATCTAGGCAAGGACCTCTATATATATCGATACTCACTCTATCCATCATGGGGCCTCTGGCGATACATGAGATGGGGCATTACATAGCATCAAGAATACTCAGAGTCCCAGCAACCCCACCATATTTCATACCAGGATTCCCAGGTATAGGACTAGGTACTTTCGGAGCTGTGATACTAATGAGATTCGCTCCAGCAGTCTCTGACGATCTAGCTATAATAGCTATTTCAGGCCCCCTAGCAGGGTTTCTAGCAATTATAGCGGTAACCCTATATGGTATCTCTACATCCTATATAGTTCCTAGGGAGGCTCTCACAGCAGGTTTCCAGGAGATTCAGTTCTCACCCCTCCTCTTCGTATTAATGGTTAACCAGATCACAGGTCGAGGGGGGAGTGAAGTGGTAATACTAAACCCAGTTGCATATGCCAGCTACTTCTTAATGCTCATACACTTTTTAAACCTATTACCTGTAGCTCAGCTAGATGGTGGGCAGGTTCTGAGGGCATTGGCAGGCGCTAGGACACATACAGCGGTAGGTATTATAACTACCTCTGCAGCTATACTCGCATCCATAGCTCTTAAAATAGATATTCTATATACCATCGCATTCTTCCTCCTCCTCATACTTCTTCTCACAGGATTAAGACCCCATCCAGGGCCTGCATATAGCGAGGCGAGACCAGGTAGGGGGGCTTTAATAGCATCTATACTGTGGATCGCCATGCTAGCCCTAACAATCCCAATACCGGCTTGAGGGCTCTATAATGAGTAAGGATATATGTAGCAGGGGATGCACAGCTATAATAGCTGAGAAGCCTAGAGCCGCTGCTAAGATAGCAAATGCGTTATCATATGGAAAGGCTAAGAAGATATTGATCGATGGTGTCCCTATATGGGTTTTTAACCAAAACGGTAGAGAATATGTGGTGATTCCAGCAGCGGGCCATCTATTCTCAATAGATACCGATAAACCCGGTATCCCGGTATTTGAATATACATGGGTACCCAGATATGAGGTTGAAAAAGGATATAACCATCTAAAGAGATTCTTCTCTGCATTCTCAAAGATCCTGCCAAGGGCTATAGAGTATATAAATGCATGTGACTACGATATAGAAGGATCCGTTATAGGTTATATGATAATAAAGAGATGGGGCAATATATCTAAGATGAAGAGGATGAAATTCTCATCCCTAGTAGAGGAGGAGCTTAGAAGAAGTTTCAAAAATCTCGAACCCCCAGATCTA
>JAWAXC010000108.1 GCA_038897115.1 Sulfolobales archaeon
AAGATCCTGAAGATCTAGCTGGATAACAACTACAGATCCCTTGTGAAAATCTTCTGAGAAACCTAAATATAAACTTCCCTAACTATGATTCTCAGGGGGTTGGATAAGCGGGGTGTCACAACATAGAAAGGCTCAGATACCTATATGTGTAACAATCGATCAGGTTATAGGGCTCGTCGAGATCCTCTATAGCCTAGGCGGCGTTGCAGACACATCTAAGATAAGCGAGATAGTAGATGTAGACGCAGGCCTCCTACCAAATGTGATCGATGTAGCAGAGGCCCTAGGCCTTGTCAAGCTCAGCAGAGGAGATCTAGAGATCACAAGCCTGGGTAGAGATATCGCTAGAGCCGACTCCAGAAGCCTCAAGAAAATGTTGAGAGAGCTAGCTATAAAGCTAGAGCCCATTTCCACAATATATAAAGAAATAAGTGAAAAGGGATATATGAATAAAGGGGAACTCGAAAAAATCCTTGAGACCTTTTATGGACCAGAAAAAAGCAAGGCCTTCGAGT
Organism: Sulfolobales archaeon; assembly: GCA_038897115.1. NCBI lineage: Archaea > Thermoproteati > Thermoproteota > Thermoprotei > Sulfolobales > Sulfolobales archaeon. The sequence goes on from JAWAXC010000108.1 coordinate 516, forward strand.
GTATAATAAACTGGGGCATTTACCTAGGACTCTTTAGATGGAGCTCTGACACACAGATCCTCACACGTATAAGAAAACATACAAAGTGATATCTGCATCTAGGAGCAGTAATTACAAACGACCATAGAAGAAAAAAGCCGAAAATAATGATCATGAGCCCCTCCTCATCCCCTCTAGGTCTGTATGTTGTTAGGGTTTTCGAGGCAGATACATTATCATTTACGGTTATTTAGGGCTATTTTAACCCTTTCAAGACTACTAGAGCATAATGATATGTTTCTATAAACCTCGGTGTCTTAAGAATAGCGATGGGCTCGGGGTACGTGAGGAGAGCCCAGCTCCCATAACCCCGAGCTATGCCGTGAAGAACCCGAGGATGGCTTAAACAACCACTCTTGAGTGAACGGCTTAACAGATCCAGGGTACCCATATATTTAGCTATTCTTTTCAATCCCTCCAAAGCCATGTCCCAAAATGCTGTGTGATCTCTAATATAATTTTGGTTATATCGAGTATATATAAATAGTTTTTGCATTGTTCTCAGTATATATTGATGAACATCTGTCGGAACATCTGATGAAAAATCAGAACCTTATAAGGATTACATAAGGATATAACGATGGGGGTATGTTGCCTATTGCCCCAATGATAGAGCTTAAAGATGTATGGAAGATCTATAGGATCGGATCTGTTGAATATCCAGCTCTCCGAGGGGTAAATCTCTCGATAGATAGGGGAAGCTTCGTATCGATAGTAGGACCATCTGGAAGTGGTAAGACAACAATGCTACACCTAATAGGAGCACTTGATAGACCAACAAAGGGGAAAATATATGTTGATGGTGTAGAGATAACAAGGCTCGGAGATAATAGACTAGCGGAGTTTAGAAATAGAACAATTGGATTTGTATTTCAACAATATAATCTAGTCCCATATCTAAGTGCGATCGAGAATGCCGAGATGCCTATGATGGTCTCCGGAATTAGCAGGGATGAGAGAAGAAGGAGGGCTAAATGGCTTCTAGAGCAACTAGGGCTCGGAGATAAGATATGGAAGAGGCCTACAGAGCTAAGCGGTGGCGAGCAACAAAGGGTTGCAATAGCAAGGGCTCTTGCGAATAATCCGAAGATAATACTCGCTGACGAGCCTACAGGGAATCTAGATACATCTAACGCTAAAATCGTTGTAGATCTTCTGAAGAAGATTAATAGAGAGATGGGTGTAACAATAGTGGTTGTTACACATAATATGGAAGTTGCATATGAAACAGATAGGATAATATATCTCAGAGACGGCGTTATAGTTAAGGAGGAGTTGAGGAGGTAGGGAGCATGCATAGGCGTATATATATTTTTAAATCTAAATTATATATAGGTAAGATCCTTGCACTATTGATCCTATCTATAATTCCCACCGCCGAGCTAGGAAATACGCAGGCCGAGTACTTTATAATAACAAACATCTCATGGGGTACAGAAGCTTCTCCAGGGGATCTGAGTGCTCCTCTAATAATATATGTACAATATCTAGGAACAACCAATCTAGTCAGCCTCAAAGGAACTCTATATCTACCCAAAGGCTTCACAGGAGTTAATGGAAGCTCTATAGTATCCTCTTATACCGGCCCAACACCGGCAGGATCTATCACCCCCCTTACATTCTATATCACAATAGACCCAAGCACGCCCATAGGTACTTACATCGCTAGTTTCCACGTTACAGGGAGAACTATATATAATGCTGTTCTAGATCAAGATTTTAATGTGACTATAGATCTGAGGGGTAGAGCCGACCTTCTATTCGATATATCACCAAAAAGCCTTACCCCTGGTATAATCAATAATGCCACGATAAAAATACATAATAGAGGTACAGGGCCTGCGTATAATGTTACCCTGAGCTATAGCCTCCAAGGCCCAGGCTCAATACTCTCCCAACCCCCATCAACGATAACGAAAATAAATCCAGGATCATATGTCGAAGTTGACATCCAGATATACGTGCCCCCTACAGCATCGCTACAGCCTCTCTCGTTGATAGTGACAGCTACATATGTTAATCCATACTACACCCAGAAAACCGTATCGCAGTCGCTGGGTTTATATGTTAAACAGCAGGTGCAAGCTATAATCTCGATATCTCCTCTGAGGCAGACACTTATATCGGGATCTAGCAACCATGTAGAATTTAGAATAATTAACATAGGGCCTTCTAGGATTTCCAATTTAGTGCTCACAGCATCTATTCCACAGCAGTTTGGATTAATAAGCGGAGATGGAAGGCTCTATATAGGAGATCTAGATGTTCTAGAAAGTAGAGACGCTTCTCTCGATATATATGTATCCCCACAAGCCCCCCAGACAATATATCTTCAGATACAAGCAAGCTATATAGATGGAACAGGTGCGCAGAGAACAGATATGATTACCATCGGATTTAATGTGGAATACCAGCCAGGATACTTCCAGTTTCTCAGCGCCTCATGGGGAGGCCCTCAACAACCCGTCCAAGTAGGACCTGGAGATTCTGGTGTGCCCCTAATAATTACCGTGAGATATATAGGCAATTCAACCATCTATAACGCTAACTTCACACTGCTAACCCCAAGAGGGATCAATATCCTCCCATCTCTTCAAAGCGCTTCCCAATATATATCCTCTATACAGCCGAATAGCGTATTACAGCTTAGCTATCAAGTAAGCATAGATCCTAGCCTAGTGATAGGCTCCTATAGCGCAAGGCTAATAATAACATGGGACACCCAAAGTAGATCTAGCTATTCCCAGAGCTTAGAAGTTACACTCGATATAAGGGGAAAGGTAGATATATCCATATCTCCCTTAACACAGCAGCTAGACCCTGGAGGCGTCAATATATTAAAACTCCTTATATTCAACAACGGTACTGGCGCTGCAAAACAGATCACACTAACATCGGTGCAGGCTACTTCAGCTTCTATTATTGATTTTCAGCCAAGACAATTCGATCTTAAACCGGGTGAAGGGGTAATAGCCAATATATCGATCTATATCCCACCTACTATGCAACAAACCCCACTATCTATCTTAATATCCCTCACATATATAGATCCATATGGCTATCAGAGGAGCTATTCACAGCAAGTAGGAATATATACTGGGATGCAGAGGACGGCCTCAATAGCTGTGGAACCCCTTATAAACACTCTTATTCCAGGATCTCTTAATAATGTAACTATTAGATTGATAAATATAGGGAGCACAGATATCTATAATCTAACCATATCCATATCGCCCCAGGCCCAGGGTGCTGCTAGCATAACTCCCCCACAATTTGTAGGCCTTCTTGGAATCGGTAAGAGCGTTATACTCAGCTACCAGGTTTATGTACCATCATCCCTGGCAGGGTCTACACTTGTTATCACCATATCTATAACCTATATAGATCAATACGGATCTCAGAGAGCATTAACACAGCAGCTGGGCTTCTACATATCAGAGGCAGGGGTCTCAATGATAGGTGTGAATATATCTCCAACCACCATAACACCGGGTTTCAATAATATAACACTGTATTTAACGAACAACGGTAATACCCCTCTATACAATTTAACACTCTATATAACACCTACAACACCTATAGCCCTTGTCAACAGTGATGGGAGGTATTATGTTGGTAATCTAGATCCAGGTGCCTCTTGGCTTGCAACAATAGCGATCTTCATAACAAGAACATCTCCCACCCCTCAGCAGACATATAGCACGGCAAATCTCAAGATCTCCATCACATATTACGATGCAACAGGATCTCTGAGAACAGAGAGCAGAGATATCTATTTAATCATATTTACACAGCCACTAACCTCTCCTATATCCCTTGAGATGGAGCCCCAGATACTAGTTACTGGTAAGATAAACAATGCCACACTCTATATCAAAAACGTGGGTAAGGGGGTTATCGAGAATCTACAGATAGCAATATCAACACTGGGAGGCCAGGTTTCACTTATAGGAGGCTCTGTAATCCAGGTACCCAGACTATCTTCTGGAGCCTCGCTAGAGCTACCTCTTCAAATATATGTTCCTCCTGCTGCCTCTCCATCTGCAACGATTCAGGTAGATCTTAGCTATTATATAGAGGGAACGCTATTCCATGAAATAAGGGGTATCGGTATAGTTTCTAGAGGTATTATAGATATAAAGGTAACAGATTTCACCATAATACCTGAGAGACCCTCTCCAGGGCAGATATTCTCTATAACGGTAACCCTGACTAACCAGGGAACTATAACTGCTTCAGCCGTAACAGCTACTCCTATCGCGACACAGAATATAAGGGTTTTCGGCTCTAGATCTGTATTTATTGGGGACATGCAGGTTAACTCACCATCAACATTCACGATAACCCTTATAACCTCTAACTCCACCTCTCCAGGAAGGTATGAGATCCCGATACAGATAACGTATTATGATAATCTAAGAACTCTATATACAGTAAATATAACTATACCAATATTAATAGTTGGGGGCCAGCAGAACACAGTAACTAGGCCTATACAGCAAGGAGGCGCTGTAGAGCTCCTCAATATTCAGTGGTTCTACTTTATAGCTGTAGCTATAATCTCGCTAGTTATAGGGATATATATGGGGAGGAGGTTTAGATAGATGAAGCCTTCGGATCTCTTGAGACTCGCATCCAAGGATCTTGGTCAACGCAGGCTTAGAGCTGCACTCACAATGTTAAGTGTTGCAATAGGTGTTGCAAGTATAATAGCACTAGTCTCCCAGACAGCAGGGATCCAGCAGAGCGTGATAGATACTCTATACAAGCTCGGTCCATCAACAATGATCCTCATGCCGAGAGGATATCAACTAACACAAGCAGATGTTGCGAGGATCTCAGAGCTCCAAGGAGTATCTAAAGTAATACCGGTGATCCAGATACCAGCAAGTATATTTAGATCCGGGCAACAGATCCAAGTAACACTATTAGGCATTAGAAGCACAGATCTAGAATCACTTCTAGGCGATATAAAGATCCTTGATGGAAGTATATATCCAGACGCGCCAGTTCCAGTAGCTCTTGTTGGATATTCAATAGCTTTTCCACCAGAGCAGGGAGGCTCGCAATCTATATATGTAGGGCAACCCCTTCTAGTCGAGATAGGATTTGGAGCCTTTAGACAGAGGATCCAGCTCCAGGTTGTGGGGATATTAGCCCAATACGGATCCACACCCTTTGTATCTCCAGACAGCTCTATAGTGATTCCGCTAGATGAGCTGATGAAGATCTTAAATAGAAGATCCTATGGTATGCTGATAGTAAAGGCTAATGATGTAGCTACCGTAAACGATCTATCAAACACCCTCAACACTATCTATGGAAATAATATCCAAATATTAACAGTACAACAGCTTAGCGAGGCGGTATCAACAATAATAGGCCAGTTCGGCATACTCCTAGCATCTATAGCCGGGATATCACTTAGCGTTGCAGGTCTAGGCACGATGAACATAATGATGATAACGGTTCTGGAGAGGACGAGGGAGATAGGGGTTATGAAGGCTCTGGGATTTAAAAACAGGGATATATTGATGCTATATATAGTTGAGTCCTCATTAATAGGGATCATAGGTGGTTTAATAGGAATAGCGCTGGGAATCGGTGGCGCCCAGATCCTCCCCCACCTTCTCAATTACACATTTCTGAGAACCCCACAGCAGAGAGGGCCAGGCCCGCAGATGCAAGGTCAACAGCAGATCACTCTATCATATACACCTATAATACCGCTTGATATGACCATAGTAGCATATTCTATAGCTGTGTTGGTAAGTATAGCAGCTGGGTTCTACCCAGCATGGAGAGCCTCTAGGATGGAGCCTGTTAGAGCTCTGAGATATGAGTAGACTATATAGTTATTACATGATTAGCTGCTCATCCTGCTCATACCTCCTCCCAAGCTTCAGGGCCTCGTAGGCTCTTGCAAGCTCTACTCCGAGGTAAAGGGCGTGCTCGGGATCCTGGATCCCTGAAAGCCTTAGCGCAACCCTACCAACACTTCTAGGATCCCTTCCCCTAACTCTGTATAAAGCCCTATCACTCCTCCCATGGAATATATATACCTCTAGATATTTGTTTTCATAGTCTAGCTGTATTACGAAGAACCTTTCTTTATCAAGCCTAGATGGTGGGATATATCTATCAACAACTACATCCTCTTCAAACCCTATTGGGATCCTCACAG
>JAWAXC010000109.1 GCA_038897115.1 Sulfolobales archaeon
CCCGCAGGACCTAGAACCCCAGCCTGCTCATACGTTGGTAGAAAGCCCATGAGAAACGTTGAGAGCCCAGCCCCAATCATCGTTGTATAGAGGACAAATCTCCTCCCATACTTATCAGCAACTCTCCCAAAGAGAGCACCACCGAGAGGCCTTATAACAAGGGAGATGCTGAAAACAAGCAGTGTCGAGAGAAGCCCATAGAATGGCCCTAGAGGTTTAAAGAATATATCAGCTAGGATCGTGGATACAGCTATATATGAGATCCAATCATAGGAATCAAGGCCCCAGCCAGCTGCAGATGCAACAACATTCCCCCAATAACTCTTAACATTATTTCGATTCCCCAATAGATCACCACCAAATACCGATTATATCTAAAGAGGTAATAAAAATATGTCCCAGATTAGGATGTGAAGAATATCTATAACATTATTCTAGGCCTTACACTAATGTCGGATTTTTCTAGCCCTTCTATATAAGATGATCTGCCTCCACCCCCACCCTAAGGTACAAGGATCCCAGCTGTAGAAGCTCCGAACCTCCATATGGTTGAGTAGAGAATAATATATCCCTAAACTTAGTTTCAGAGAAGCCTCTGTTCCTCGTAATATAATAAGCACACTATGATAATAATCTAGTTTAAAATTGCTGAAATGTGTCCACTATGAACTGTAATTGATCTATGGTAACATCTTTATTATATCCTCTATCTACGATATGAAATAATTTTTAATCCAGATATCCTGCTAAGATGTTTAATATCGCCTGAGAGAACCGGGTATCCATTTTCATGTGCTATAACCCGATCAATAGATCTCTGATATCGATTGTCTGACCTTTGAGTATAGATACCCTGCTTTCTCACTGGCTTTTAAAGCTTGCTTTTACCAGGCCTCTTAAGTCTTAACAGAGCCTCATAAGCTTCAATCGATATAGCGATTTTCTTCACACATCTATAATATATCCACGTAATCTTTAACCCATTTTTAATTATTTTCTAATCCTCTTACGGCTAACAAATATACTAATTATGTGTGTCTATCAAATCCTTCTACCTCGTGATCCAATTGGTTAGTTAAAGGGTGCTACTATAATCTTGATGAGCAGTTGCTAGGGCAAGGATATACTTGGTGAAGCTCCCTTACCTTCGAAGAAGAGTTAACCTCGAAAACAACACAGGGAGGGATAATGAGTGATGAAGCTGAGTGACCAGTAACGATTGAAAGCACTACTAGATACGGTGAAGGCTAAGCTTTATCTACATTCTAATTCATTGTAATATCTTCCATAGCTATCTATTTTGGGAGTATACATGGCTCAAGGGTATGTAGATGTTGATTTGATCATACACGGCTCTAGAGAGATCCTTACTCTTCCAAGGGTTGTTAGGGGGAGAGCTGATCGAGGATCTTTGGGTGTTGTTGAGGATGGTGCTATAGCTATCTCCCATGGTGTCATTGTTGCTATAGGTTCTGAGGATGAGATCTTGAGGAGATATAGGGCTAGGATGTATATCGATGCATCGAACTATATAGCTACGCCGGGCCTTATAGATCCACATACCCATCTTCTATATAGCGGTTCTAGGGAGGATGAGAGGGAGCTGATCCTGGGTGGAGTACCCTACACAGAGATCCTTGCTAGAGGAGGGGGTATTTTGAGGACTATGAAGCTTACCTCGAAGGCTGATAGAGAGCTCTTATTATCATCTCTTAGGGAGAGGCTTAATGAGATGATCGAAAGCGGGGTTACAACAGTTGAGATCAAGACTGGCTATGGGATCGATATTGAGAGCGAGCTAAGGCTTCTAGAGGTTCTAGCATATGCCGCGGGGAACAGCCCTGTTAACATAGTTTCAACACTGCTAGCCCATATACCACTTCCCAACCTAGATTTCAAGGGTTTTCTAGATGGGTTTGAAAGGGTTTTGATCCCAAGGGCTTTGGAGCTTGGATATAGATTCGTTGATGTATTCTGCGATAAGGGGGCTTTCAACCCGAGTGAGGCTAGGGCTATACTGGCTGTTGGTAAGGGAAGAGGCCTTATACCGAGGATCCATGCCGATGAGTTCAGCTATATAGGGTGTAGCGATGTAGGCCTCGAGCTAGGAGCATCATCCCTAGATCATCTAAACCACACGCCAATCGAGGTTATCGATAGGATCTCCTCAACAGATTCCACAGCTGTGCTAGCACCTAGCACTGCAATAGCCACAGTAGGTAGGAAACCCCCTTCTAGGGAGCTCCTAGAGAGAGGGGCTATAATAGCTATTGCAACAGACCACTCCCCATCCCTCATGAACCTCGATATGGTGGTAACAATAGATCTAGCTGTTAACTACCTCTCACTACCTCCTGCAAATGCTATCGCGGCTGCAACAGTTAACGCAGCCTATAGCCTTGGACTTGGGGGGCACGTAGGATCTCTTATAGAGGGTTCGAGAGCCGATATAGTGTTATGGGCGCAGCCGAGCTATAGATGGTTTGGCTATCTAATGCGCCGAGCACCAATAGCATGTGTTATAAAGGATGGGGTTCTGGTGAGAGATATAAGGGGTTGCGAGATCCAGCGATCGCCCTAGATAGCTAAGATCCCATAAGATGGATCATTCTATATGCTATATAGGCCAGGTTCCTCCCACATATCTCCCCGTGATCTAATATTGGCACATACTCCACAATATCACCCCCAACAAGCCTTCTAGTCTTGGAGATACCATCTAAGATCTCCACAGCTTCTCGCATAGCTAGACCTAGGGGTGATGGTGAGTTAACCCCTGGGCATTGATGTGGATCTAAAGAGTCGCTGTCAAAACTTATATAGATCCATCTAGCCTCCGAGAGAATCTCATTTATAATCCTCACAGCTTCTCCGGGATCTAGATCCTCGGATTCTATATATGTAACACCCAGCCTTCTAGCCAGATCCAGCATGTATCTGGGAACACTATGCCTTCTAACACCAACCACTACAACCTTTAAGCCAGACCCCCTCTCTTCCAGGAGCTCTCTGAGATATGTTCCCGATGAGAGGCCCTCGGAAAGCCTTCTCAGATCTAGATGGGCGTCGAACACAACCAGCCCTCCTCCAGATCCTCTTCTATCCAGCACAGCTGATACGGAGTATTTGGTTATACTGTGATCTCCTCCAAGTAGTAGGAAGCCTCTGCATATGCTTAACAGCTCCCTCACAGCATTATATATTCTAGAGGATGTAGTTGTTATATCGCCTGGTGCTATATCTATGTCTCCAGCATCACATACACATATATCCTCATGAATATTAAGGCTATATAGATAATCCCTCAGCTTGGTAGTAGCATATCTAGCCCCCGGCCTCCCCGCAGTACTCCAATCCCAGGGGGCGCCTGCTATACATATACAGCCAGCATCGCATTTTCTCCTAACAACATCGCCTAGCCTTAGATCCTCTGGATCTCTTATAAACCTGCTACCAGGGGTTCTAAATAATGCGGGGATCATGGATCATCAACCCAGATGGGATCAGGGATTCTCTGATGATATACCTAGCCATCACCCAGGGTATATGGCTTCAAACCTCTTCTCAACCCTAGGCAAATCGTCGTACCAGATCCTATATACCTCGAACAAGCCGTTGGGGATCTCGATCCATCCAAGATCTAGATCAGGTCTATATATATCTATGGTTGTTGATGAAGAATATATATAGATCGGCCCGCTCGATACCGCTCTATAGATTTTATAGTAGTTCCTCCTCTCAACAGCTCTATCATAGACCCTGTAGAAGCTGCCCACAACCACCTCTACATCGTGTTCCCTAACTAGGATAGCCCCCATATTTAGTGCTGACACCGTATAGCCTATAATCTCTCTTAAGATCCCCTCATCTATATGACTTCTTATCCTTGTAGCGATCATCTGTGCTAGGAAGTATGTATCGTTATAGAGGCTTGCATATACACCTCTACCATCGATCCCGAGATCCTCTAGAATCCTATCCTTATCCACCGTGCCGTTGTGGATTAGATAGAGCCTATAGCCCTCACTAGTAACAGCCTCGGCTGGGTGTGTCGAGAATATGTTTATCGGCATACCAGTTGCAGCAGCCCTAACATGGATCATCTCAACTGCTGCCCCATCTCGAGATCCTAGCTGATGCGGGTGAGTCCTAGCATCTACGTCACTGTAGAAAGGCTCTATAGACTTAGCTATAGCGAGCTTTTCAACACCCCTCGATGTGATTAGCACGCTGAGCCTCCCCCAGCCATCCTTATGGCTTATCCCTCTGGAACCTGTTAGAAAACCCCCATATGGATCGAATTCCGATGCTCTTAAGAGACTCTCTATAAGGGCATCCCTATACCTGGCTATAGGCTGTGAACCTCCAAAGAGAATCAAGATCCTGCACATATGGCTCCGCCAATTCACATCTCGCTAGCAAATATATATGAGCTTAGGATTTCCATCGCTGAGGAATAGATAGTTATGATCTATCCTCACAATATATTGCCTAAATATTTTTAACCCTTATAGATAGTAACACCGGCTGATCATAGGTAATGATAAAAAGTTATTAGCGCGAATTTGTTGGGGTATTCTAGCAATGGAGGTAATAGATCTTTCAAGGGATGTTAGCTATAGAGATATATGGAAGATCTCTGTTGGAAGGGCTAGAGCCTCGATCAGGTCTGAGATATATGAGACCCTCAAGAAGAGGAGGGAGGAGCTTTTAGAGCTAATTAGAAGAGGGGGGAAATGCTATGGCGTAACCACAGGTGTTGGGGGTTTGAAGGATTTTGAGGTGGATCCCTCTGAGGTCGCGAGAAGATCTAGGGATTTTTTGAGGGAGCATGCAGCGGGCTCAGGAGATCCCCTAGATAAGTCTATTGTAAGAGGTGCTATGGCTATACTGGCGAGGCAGCTCTCAATAGGGTATTCCGGGGTATCACCAGATGTTGTGTCTCTCCTCATAGAGATGTTGAATAGAGATATAGTGCCTATAGTACCTAGATATGGATCGCTTGGCGCTAGTGGAGATCTAGCGCCTATGGCCTATATAGGCCTTGCCATAGCCGGGGTGGGGCTTGTTGAGAAGGGGGGAAGGATTCTTAGGTCTTCGCAAGCGCTTGCCGAAGAGGGTCTCAAACCCCTGGATCTAGGTTCTAAGGAGGCCCTCTCAATAATAAATAACACAGCCATGTCCACATCTATAGCGGTTCACGCTCTAGTAGCTGCTGAGAGGCTTCTAAAAACCCTTGAGATCAGCTCTTCAATTGCTATACAGGCTATGGGGACGCTAAAGCAGCACATAGATCTTGAGATGTTATCCCTCAAAAGGCACCCAGGGATCCTAGGGGTTGCTATGGATATACATAGGATCTTAGATGGTTCATCCAACCTAGGAAGATCAGCAGTTATACAGGATATATATAGCTATAGATGTATCCCACAGATACTCGGTGCTCTGAGGGATTCGCTGGAATATGTGAGATCATCTGTTGATAGAGAGATAAATGCTGTGACAGATAACCCGGTAATCCTAGGGGGTGAGTGTGTTAGTGGCTGTAACTTCCACGGGATCCATATAGCGATAGCCATGGATCTTCTATCTATATCGATGATCCCAGCCCTTATCCAGTGTGAGAGGAGGATCTCAGCAATCCTCGACAAGAATCTTAACCGTGGGTTGCCACCATTCCTCTCAGAAGATCCTGGGAAGAGCTCTGGCCTCATGATGCTTCAATATTTAGCAGCAGCTCTACTAAATAGAGCTAAGAGCCTATCCACACCAGCTACACAGGATAACACACCGACATCAGCTAACCACGAGGATCATGTTAGCAACTCCCTCAACGCAGGGCTCAAAGCATTGGAGATAGCTGAGCTAGGGCTCAGAATAGCATCAATAGAGATCCTGGTAATGAGCAGGGCCATCAGCCTGAGAGGCTGGCTAGATGGCTTAAGCCCACTTACAAGGAAGATCTATGGTGTTGCTATTGATATACTCTCAAAGGCAGAGACGCTGGGGGAAGCTGTTGATGCTATGGCGAGGGAAATAGCTATACTCGTGGAGGATCTATAGATATCTTAATCTTATTACAGATATTGGAAAATCCATCCTCATGATCTTGTGCTGTGATTTGAACATCTTCTTGAGCGAGTTTTGAATAGCATGTCTACAAGATCTAATCCTAGACCATTATTAGGCTCATATATAGAGTTATAGAGGTGAATAGAGAGATATATAAATCCGTAATACCTAGATCTATATAGTGGGTTTGAGATCTTATGAGCAGCATAGTCGAGCTAATAGGGGGAGACGAGCTCGCTGTTATAAGGGATTTCTTCTCCCTCACAGAGTACGAGGCAAGAGCCTATATAGCTTTAATCCTTGTAGGGCCAACAGGGATCTCAAGGCTCTCCCAAGTGGCTGGGATACCTAGGACTAAATGTTATAGCGTTGCTAGATCCCTTATAACAAAGGGTCTCGCTGTGAGAATATCTTCGAGACCCTTTGTTATAGATGCTGTTAAACCTGAGATTGTCTCTAACAAGCTCGCCGAAGATCTATGTATGATAGCTAGGGAGAAGGCTGTTAAAATAGTGGAGACTATAAATAGACTTGCAGAGAAGGCTGGAGCAAGATCTCCGAGAAGGAGGGGGGATCAAGAGCTTGCTGGTGTAGTTATGATAGAGAGTATAGAGGGGCTTATATCGATGCTTATAGAGGATATAGAGAGGGCTTCG
>JAWAXC010000110.1 GCA_038897115.1 Sulfolobales archaeon
GCTTTCAAAGTATATTAGGGGTAGCGATAAACATATACTCTTAGGATTTGTAAGGGGATGGGTTGAAGGCAAGAGTGTACCAGAGGCTAGAGAGAATATAGCGAAGCTCTTGAGGCTATCAGGATATGGAGATGTTATATATGAGATAATGAATAAGCCTGTATACTGTAGATGCGGAACTGAGGTTGTGGTAAAGGTTCTAGAGAATCAGTGGTTCATAAACTATGGAGATGCCGAGTGGAAGTCCAAGGGTCTAGAGCTTCTGAATAGCATGTATATACAACCACCAGAGATGAGAGAGTATATGGGGGAGCTGATAAAGGGTTTAAGAGAGAAGCCCTGTGCAAGAACCAGGGGTTTGGGGACACAACTACCATGGGATCCTGGGTGGATTATCGAGAGCCTCAGCGATTCTACAATATATATGGCTTTCTACACCATATCCCATAAGATTAGAAACCTAATTAAAGATCCCTCTAGGATAGATAACGATCTGTGGAATTACATATTCCTCGGCAGGGGCAGTGCTAATGAAATCTCTGCTAGATATGGAATTAGGAGAGAGGATCTTGAGGATCTTAGGAAGGAGTTTCTCTACTGGTACCCACTAGATCTGAGGGTAGCTGGTAAAGATCTTGCTAATAACCATCTACTCTTTTTCATAATGAACCACGTAGCTATCTTCCCAAAGGAGCTATGGCCCAAGGCCATGCTGATCCATGGGTGGGTGTTGAGAGATGGGAAGAAGATGTCTAAGAGCCTAAGAAACATACTCCCAGTTTTCAGGGCTATAGATATCTATGGTAATGATGTTGTGAGGGTAGTTCTATCTATATCCTCAGAAGTTGGCCAGGATCTAGACTTTAGACATGAGATAGCATTGAGCGTTTCGGAACATCTTAGAAAGATCTACGAGCTTGTTGAAAAGCTCTTCAGAACTCCTCGAAGGGATATGGCAACAGATTTAGATCGCATATATGCTTCTAGAATCTCTAGAGCATTGTTAAGGGCCGATGAATCCCTTGAAAAGCTAAAGGTTAGAGAGGGAGGGATTAAGCTGTTATATGATGTTACCAACTATTTCAGCGAATATATACAAAGTAGTGAGGGCATCTGGTCTGAGATGATCGAGCTTCTTAAAATCTGGATAATAATGTTATCAATATATATACCACACATTGCTGAGGAGATATGGCACGAGATCCTTGGTGAGAGGGATTATATTGTTAAGAAGAGCTTTGATAGAGAGGTATTGAGGAGATATATAGATATCAGAGCAGAGCTAAAACACATCTATCTCACACGATTGAAAGAGGATATAACAGAGATATCCACACTCCTTAAGAGAAAACCATCTAAAATAGTTATCTATGTAGCTCCTAAGAATGATATGGCAATACTAATAAGATCTATCGAGGCTCAGAGAAAAGGTGAGGGGATTAGATCTGTTATGGAGATGTTCCTTGCAAGCACCTCTAGAGAGGTTAGGGGTGAAGAGGCTGCCAAGATAAAGAAGATCTTTGACTATGCATCAACAATACCAGAAGATATAGCTGATATGATCATGAGCATACCAGATCTAGAGGAGATCAAGATCTTGGAGGATAGCTTAGAAACACTCAAAAATATCATAGGGGTTGCAGAGCTCCAGATATACTCTGCGGATGATGTAAGTGCGCCAGATTATAGGGGTAAGAAGAAGGAGGCACTACCACTCAGACCAGGGATATATATAGAATAAAATAAATATTATATTATAATTATTTGATAGGTCAGTAGGTAGATCAGTATGGGCGATGGTGTAGTTAATTTCTTGGCAGGACTTATATATGGGTTCTCTCTAGCCGTTCCTCCAGGCCCTATGAATGCGCTAATAGCTAGCAGGTCCCTTGTATCATTTAAAATAGGCTTTCTCACAGGCTTAGGAGCTATGACCGCTGATTTTATATTAATGATTATCACATATTTTACATCCAATATAATAGATAGCAATATAATTAAGGTTATATACGTAGTTGGAGGGTCATATATGATTCTTTTAGCATTGTTAATAGCTAAGTCAAACCCAGAAAAAGATGTGAAAAATAGAGGAGGCAGATCTAAAACTGCAAACAGTTTGGTCTCGTACTCAACCTCACTAGCTCTTGGGCTTACAAATCCCTATCAGATCCTCTGGTGGCTCTCGGCTGGGCTCTCATTTCTCTCCATATTTGGCCCAGCCGCTATAACAGGGCTATTTATAGCGATATTAATATGGATCACTTTTTTCCCACTCCTGGTTAGAGCTGGCTATTACTATGGAGGTAGAGTCACAATAATAGCTATAAAGGTTTTCTCCATAGCTGTCCTCCTAACATTTGCAGGATTGATCCTATATGAGGGGCTCTGGACTTTGCTAGACCTGAGAACTCGATAATTAACACCCCCTAGATAGGGCTTTAAAGCTATATCCTGAGCTATTACAACTGAAAGCCTCGCTCTTTAGGGCGGGGATGTTGTTAATGCTTATAAGCTTTGCTCCACAATCCTTTTGGGCCTCGGCGGGCCAACCTCTAATAGCTATAACACCCCTATCTCTATGCCCGCAGGGGCCCGAGCGTGATATCTTGATCAGAACGGTGATGCTAAGGCTACTGCCAGATGAGGTGGCTGAGGAGAGGCTAAAATCACTCTGTAACCTCTCCTCAAAGCTCTGGAACGAGATCAACTATGCTAGGAGGAGAATGTTCTTCGAAACCAAGAGAGTAGATCTTAAGCAAACATATAAGGAGTTCTATGAGAGGTATAAGAAGATAATTGGATCTGCTACTACACAGCAGGTTCTGAATAAGAATGATGAGGCTTGGAGAGGCTTCTTCTCATCTTTGAAGGCTAAGAAGGAGAGAAGGCTACCACCATTCATAAAGAAAGTTAATCCACCTGGATATAGGAAGAGGGGTGGGAGGAGAACCCTGTGGACAGTCCTCAGAAATGATCAATATAGGATTGATGGTGAATATATAGTTATTAAGGGCTTGGGAGCTATAGGATCTATAAGGGTTAGATACTCTGGGAAGATACATATAGCTGGGAGGCAGGGTAGGGCTGAGATACACTACGATGCTGATGATAAGAAATGGTATATGTATGTATCATATGAGGTTGAGGAGAAGGTGATCAGGGGCAGTAGCTTTAGGATCCCACTTAAGCCTAATGGAAATAAAGAGGCTGGCATAGACATAGGCATCAATAACCTCTTAGCCGTCTATGTTGATGACGGATCTGCATTGCTTGTCAATGGAAGGCCCTTGAAGGCTATTAGCTTCTACTGGAGGGAAAAGATATCTGATTATCAGAGTACTCTGAATAAATATGGTTTTAAAACATCTAAGAGGCTTAGGAGGATGTATAAGAAGTGGAGGAAACAGATCAAGAGCTATATTGACTGGGCTGTTAGGAACACGATAGAATGGCTATATAGTGAAGGTGTTAAGAGGATATTCGTTGGTCATCCGAAATACGCTTCTCAAGAGCCTAATAAGAGCTCTAAGATTAACTTCGAGATTATCCATGTATGGAGCTATGGATATCTATTGAGAAGATTGAGAGATGTTGCTGAGGAATACGGGATAGAGGTTGAGCATGTTGATGAGAAGGATACATCTAGGACATGCTCGATATGCAGAACTATAGAGGGTCATGAGAGAATATCGGGAGGGCTGTTCAAATGCTATAAGCATAATATTGTATTTAATGCAGACCTCGTGGGAGCATTTAATATCTTGGCTAAAAAGAAGGCCATAACCCCGAGCCCCGCACTATGCGGGGTAGGGGTAATGGGCCGGAGACCCGGCCCAGGGCTAAACCGAGCAATAGCTCGGGATGTAGCCCAAACCTCCCCGCCCTGAAGGGCGAGGGTTCCCCCTAGGGCGGGGAGGAGGTCAGCTGTCTAGTACCATGCCTAGTTTTATACACTAGGTTAGGCATTTATTTGCCTCAATTGCTTATAAAAACATCCCTATTTATTCTCACCCTAAAAAGATAGGGCTTTAGGTATATTAAAAAGCCAGCTTAAAAATCTCTGGGTTATAAGCTAGCTCTTCTTACTCTCCTCAACAACCATCATTGTAGTTGTTGATCTCACCTTAGGCATTCTTCTTATATGTCTAACTATTATCTCCCTTAGCTCATCCTGAGACTTAGCTGAGACTAGCGCTACAACATCATATACTCCATACACAATATATACCTCTGTAACTCCTGGAACTTTTAGAAGCTGGTTGAACACCTCCTCTTCCGCACCCACATCTGTATTTATCAAAACGATTGCCTTACTCATCGGAACCATCCTCATATTTATGTCTATAGACCCTTTTATAATTTGTTTAGTTACACATATAACTTATTAGGGCTATGTTTTCATAATATATTAATGTATGCACTTACCAAAACTATCGATTCATGTTACGGGAAGAGGTAGTTTGGAAAAGCTATGGTTAGCCTTATATGAAATCTTTTGATCCCATTATCAGCCTTATAGGCTCTGAATTAGAATGTTGGTAGGACTAAAAATGCCAGCAATAGAGGTTGGGAGGATCTGTGTTAAGCTTAGAGGAAGAGAGGCTGGGAAGAAATGCGTAATAGTAGATATAATAGACAGTAATTATGTTCTTATAACAGGGCCTAAGGAGATCACGGGTGTTAAGAGAAGAAGAGTAAATATAGATCATATCGAGCCCACAGAGAAAAAGATCTCTATACAGAAAGGCGCATCGGATCAAGAGGTTATTGAGGCTATTAAAAGAGAAGGGCTCGAAGAATATATGAAGGAAAGGATCAAGGTACAACCAACAAGGCTTATAATGGTAGTCAAAAGCTAGCCCCTTTTCACGATATTCCTACAAACAGTTTTACTTTTGTGACTGGGGTAGAAATAATTAAATTATGGCTCTCTGTATTAAGCTGTGTCTTTCTATACCTCTTAGTACTATTTATAGGTGAACACAGAATGTCTATCCAAGCCATATCTCCTTAATGCCATATCACTCTCTTTAGAGTGAAAACTTAGAAACGAGGGATACCTAAATCATTGTGACCCTGGGCTTTCCAGAGCCTTAGGCGATAAGCTTACGGTGAGGTGACACGGGAAGACCGTGATGAACTAGTAGTATCTAACACATGAAGGTAGGGCTCGAATGAACAGTAGCCTAGATAGCCTCTTCTACTCTAGATGACTAGGTTTTCAACTTTGTATATAATGTACTAATATAGAGGAAGATCTAGATTTTTAGATAGCTAGCATAAGGCTTTTTCAGCAAAGATCCTCCTTATGGGACCTGATCTCTTGCATATCCTCCTTATAACCTCTTCAACAGGTGTGTCACCGCTAAACCCCTCCTTGAAATATACACCTGTCCTTCCATGCTCATCCCTCCTAGTAAGCACTCTAACCCTTTCAATAACCGTGTCCAGCGATACGCCTAATATCTTGGCAACCTCAGCTTCATAGCCTATCACAGGTCTCTCTATATGCCCCCGCTCGGTTGGGATTATAAGCTTTAGCCTTTTATCCACACCTGGGACTCTAAGCCCTGCTAATATCTCTTCAAGTCCTACTATGCCGCCGAATGCAAAGAACTCCCTCTCTGTTTTAGATGGTTCGCCGAGGTATTTAGTGATTGTTATCATATCCTGTGGATCGAGGTAGAGATACATGGCAGGGGTTTTCATAGGTGTTGCAACAATTATCTCTCCCCTATATATTCTCCATCTCTTTTCAAGACACGATACGAGGATGTTGATAGAAACCTCACCCATAATCGCTATATCTACATCGCTATCAACACTCACATCCCCCCTCGCTATGGAGCCATAGGCGTAGCCCTCGATACCGCATTTCTTAAGCTCCTGCAAAATCTCCCTGGCTATTCCCCTCTT
Organism: Sulfolobales archaeon; assembly: GCA_038897115.1. NCBI lineage: Archaea > Thermoproteati > Thermoproteota > Thermoprotei > Sulfolobales > Sulfolobales archaeon. The sequence goes on from JAWAXC010000110.1 coordinate 5,917, forward strand.
CTCCTCTAAGATCTCAAATCTCCTCTTATCATAGACAACCTCTACTATATCCCCTCTAACATCTACCTTTCTTCTCAAGCCTCCCGCTCTAGATCTCGTTAGCAATATATTATAGTTGATGATAAGGATCATATATTGTCAAAGATACCCATTGGAAAGGGTTTAGGAGCTTCATTATAAGAGGTGTATTATTTAATGCTAGCAGTATTATGTTCCTTCTAACCATTGTGATAGATACTTCTTTTGCTCCTCAGTAAGCTCCTCAATCTCTACGCCAAGTGAGGATAGCTTAAGCCTAGCCACAGCACTATCTATATCATATGGAACATTATATACCCTGGGCTCGAGTTTACCCTTATTCTTAATTAGATATTCTACGGAGAGGGCTTGGTTCGCAAAGCTCATATCCATCACCTCACTTGGATGCCCCTCTGCAGCCACTAGATTTACAAGCCTACCCTCTGCCAGGAGATATAGTCTTCTTCCATCCCTCAGCATATACTCTGTGACATTCGGCCTCACAACCCTTTTCGAGACAGAGATCTCCTCTAGATCTTTAACAGATACCTCAACATTGAAGTGCCCTGCATTAGCTAGTATAGCCCCGTCCTTCATGAGCATCATATGCTCCCTTCTAATCACATCCTTATTACCTGTTGCTGTAACGAATATATCGCCAACCTGGGCCGCTCTAGCCATGTTCATAACCTCGAAGCCGTCCATAAGCGCCTCTAAAGCCCTTATAGGGTCTACCTCAACTACTATAACCCTAGCACCCATACCCCTAGCCCTCATAGCT
>JAWAXC010000111.1 GCA_038897115.1 Sulfolobales archaeon
CCCTTCGAATATTGCTTCATAGGCCTCCTAAGATCTTTTTCAGAGAGGCCAGAGATCTTAACCCCCCTTTCAAGGGCCTCTCCAAACCCTCCTCTATAGTATATCTTGGCAACAATCTCTAGATATTCAAGCCCAGTGATGTTCCTATATGCTCCAACCTCCTCTGGGAGATATGATATAACCCTTCTAACAGCTTCTGGCTCTCTAATAACGCTATGCCCCTCTATATAGGCATCACCACCGCTTGGTAGTATGAGGGTTGCGAGGATCCTAAATGTGGTTGTCTTACCAGCACCGTTGGGGCCTACCAGGCAGTAGATAGAGCCCCTCTCAACCTTAAAAGAGATCTTCTTAAGAGCATGGATAGATCCGTAGTACTTCTCGAGCTCTCTAACATCTACACTATAATCTCGCTCACCACCTCCCAAGGCTTTCACTCTCTTATACCATGATTAATGTTTCTATGGCTAGTGATATTTATTATGTTAGAGCTGATCGTTGGCTTGGCTAAGGCTTTTCTAGTTTTCAGCTGTTATAGATTTTAAATGGATCAGAAGTACTACTATTTGCGAGATGTGGGAAGGGATGTGGGAGAGCCGGTGCTCAAGTAGGTGAGTAGTTGCTATATGTATACTGGCTCTGCTAGACCGCTTGCTATGAGGATCATTGCATGATCTAGGTGGATCATGTATATATAGCCTCTCCTGAGGCTAAGCCCTTCTCCCTCAAGATCCACCTTAGATCTTATGGGAACTCTACCATAGGGATCTATAGGGATGCTTTTAAAAAGATCAATGACTATGTCTTGTATCTTGGCAACCATCTTAAGGATCTCTGAATCAAAAGACTTGCCGGGATCCAGCCCCATAATGGCCTTAAATATTCTTAGCCTCATAAGGGATCTAACAGCATCTGTTAAAACCCTCTCCAATTCACTACATATCTCACCATCTCTCCTTCTAGCACACCAAGAATAGATCCTAGAGATCCTATCTTTCTCCTCAACAAGCTGGGAGAAGCTGATCTCCTGGATCTTTTTAGAGAGAGCCTCCTCCTCTAATATTCTCCCCAGCTCCATGGCTACCATAAATATTATGGGGGGATATTATATGAAAATATTTTCCCCAGCATCGTTGCTGTGATCCTCGCTTCTTAAGTCTGAACCTTCTATGGAGAAACAGTGGTAGAGACTTTTACCCAGTGCTGTTTGAACTATCCCGTTAATTGATCCATGGTATTTGAGGTCTCTGTAAGGAGTTATTCGCTTATCTAAGGTTAGATATATTATATAAACCTATGAAGCTCTTAATTAACTGGAGCTTGGAGATCATGGGGGTTAGGGTTGCGGTTGATGTTGGGGGTACTTTTACGGATTTTGTATATATAGATGACAGGGGTAATCTAAGATCTTTTAAAATCCTCACAACCCCGAGGAATCCTGAGGAAGCTATTGTGGCAGGTCTTAGAAACATAGGGGGTGATATAGAGGAGATTGTTCACGCAACTACAATAGCTACAAATGCTCTTAGGGGCCAGGTTGGTCTGGAGCTTCCGAAGGTGGCTCTTATAACTACTAGAGGTTTTAGGGATGTGATTGAGATTGGTAGGCAGAATAGGCCTAGGCTCTATGATCAGTTCTTTGAGAAGCCGAGGCCTCTGGTTCCAAGAGAGCTGAGGATCGAGGTTAGGGAGAGAACCTCAGCGTCTGGCGAGATTATTGAGGGTATAGATGTTGACGAGATCAGAGGTGTGTGTGAGAGGCTAATAAGATCTGGGGTGGTGTCTATAGCTATATCCTTTCTCCATTCATATGTAAATCCATCTAATGAGAAGGCCGCTAAAGAGATTGCTAGCCGCTACTTTAGATATGTTGTTGCATCGCACGAGATAGCTCCGGAGCCTAGGGAGTATGAGAGAACCTCGACAGCTGTTGTGAATGCTGTTTTAATGCCGATAGTGTCGAGGTATATAGAGTCTCTCGCATCGTCTCTATCACAATTCAGAGATCCTAAGCTATATATCATGTCAAGCTCAGGCGGGCTGGTGGATATCCGCGAGGCTATGGAGAGGCCGGTGCAGATTATAGAGAGTGGCCCGGCAGCGGGTGTTGTAGCGGCGTCAGAGCTTGCAAAGATCATGGGTTTGGATAGGGTTATAAGCCTAGATATAGGTGGAACCACAGCTAAGGCTGGGACTATAGTAAATGGTGAGATAGAGATAACCAGCGAGTATGAAGTAGGTGGGGAGGCCCACTACGGTAGGATCGTTAAGGGTTCCGGCTATCCCGTGAGATTCCCATTCATAGATCTAGCTGAGGTCTCTGCAGGGGGAGGCACGATCATATGGAGGGATGAGGCGGAAGCCCTCAGGGTTGGGCCTATAAGCTCAGGCGCGGATCCAGGGCCTATATGCTATGGTAGGGGAGGTAAGGAGCCAACTATAACGGATGCAAACCTAGTCCTCGGAAGAATAGCGGATCACCTGCTGGGGGGTGCTATAAAGCTTGATAAGAGGGGGGCTTTGGAAGGGCTTTCAAGGCTTGGAGACCCCTATGAGGTTGCTATTGAAGCTGTGAGAATCGCTGATCTAGAGGCTGCGAGGGCTATAAGGCTTGTAACAGTTGAAAGGGGCCTAGATCCAAGCGAGTTCTCCCTAGTAGCATTCGGCGGTGCAGGCCCACAACACGCTGTTGGGATTGCCGAGGAGATGGGGATTAGAAGGGTTATAATCCCACCTTTTCCAGGGGTTTTCAGCGCTCTAGGCCTCCTACTAGCTGACTGGAGGCTAGAGGCTAGAGCATCATTCCCAGCGGATCTGGAGGAAGCATATAGATCTCTCGAGGAGTCTATCTTGAGGAGAGTTAAAAGGGTGGATTATTTTGTGAGATATGCTGATGCAAGGTATAGAGGGCAGGGCTGGGAGATCACGGTTCCAGCTGGGAGGCCAGCATCTATGGATGAGATTTCAAGGGCTTTTGAGGATAGGCATGTCTCTCTCTACGGCTTCAAAATGGATCTACCGATAGAGGTTGTAACCATAAGGGTCTTCGCGGTTATTAAAAGGGTGAAGCCAGAGCTACCGCGTCCGAGGAGGCATGGTGATGCATCTCCTAGGGGCTATAGAAGGGCATATATAGCTGATTCATGGGTAAATGCTCCTATCTATATTAGAAGCGATCTTCCCGAGGGTGCTAGGCTGAGGGGACCTGCTCTTATAGATGAATATGACTCTACAACAGTGATCCCAGAGGGTTGGGAGGCCAGGGTAGATGCAACAGGATCTATTGTTATTGAGAGGCTCTGAGGTGGTTCCATGGTCTCGTGGGAGTTGATCTACAAGGCTACTGTGTATATAGCTGAGGAGATGGGTGTCGCCCTCAAGAGATCGGCCTTCTCCCCGAATATAAGGGAGAGGATGGATCATAGCTGTGCTATAGTTGATAAAAAAGGTAGGATTGTTGCCCAGGCTGAGCATATACCAGTCCACCTGGGATCTTTCAGGGTTTGTGTTAAAAACATAGTAGGCTGGATTGAGAGGAGCGGCGATATATTAGAGGATGGCGATATGCTGATCTTCAACGACCCCTATATCTCTGGGACACATCTCAACGATGTAACTGTGATAGCCCCGATATACTATGGGGGTAGGCATATAGGCTATGTTATAAATAAGGCTCACCAGGTTGATGTCGGCGGGCCGATGCCTGGGAGCATGAATCCAATGGCTAGAACAATATATGAGGAGGGCTTCATCATACCCCCTGTTAAGATTGTTAAGAGGGGCTCTATAGATAGAGAGATCTTGAGGATCATAACCTCTAACACAAAGACACCACTTGTGACAGAGGGTGATACGAAGGCGCAGATAGCAGCAAACATAGTTGGCTCGAGAAGGGTTGTGGAGCTTGTTAAGAAATACGGTGTGGAAGCTGTTGAGGATGCCTGGGAAAAAGCTATATCCCATGGCAGGGCTCTGGCTCTAGCCAAGATCTCTGGGTGGAGGAGGGGTGTCTCTGAGGCTGAGGACTATCTAGAGCTAGAAGATCAGGATCCCGTGATAAGGGTGAGGCTAGAGGTTGGGGATGAATATATAAGGGCGGATTTCACAGGAACGAGCAAGCAGATCGATAGGCCTTATAACGCTGTATATGGTGTTACATACGCAGCGGTGGTCTATTCAGTAAGAAGTATTATGGAGGGCGAGATACCTGTTAACGAGGGCTTCTACAGCGTTGTAGAGGTTATAGCACCTGAGGGGACAGTCGTGAATCCGAGGAAACCAGCGCCCGTCTCTGGGGGGAATGTGGAGACCTCCCAGAGGATTGCAGATGTGGTTCTAAAAGCCCTCTCAGCCATTGTGCCAGATAGGGTTCCAGCAGCCGGCTCTGGAACTATGATGAATGTAATGATCGGGGGAGAGGATCCTGTGACAGGGTATTGGGCATACTACGAAACAATAGGCGGAGGCACTGGGGGGAGACCAGGCAAGGATGGGGTATCTGGGGTGCATGTGAATATGACTAACACTATGAACACACCTATAGAGATTGCTGAGAGGGCATACCCCATAATATATACAGCATATAAGATTAGAGAAGGGAGCGGGGGGAGGGGGAGATTCAGAGGAGGAGACGGAATCATAAGATCCTTTAGAGTGCTGAGACCAGCAAGACTATCAATAATGTCTGAGAGAGTTAAAAGGGCCCCATGGGGTCTCTATGGAGGAGAGCCTGGAAAACCCGGGAAGATAGTGATTAGAAAGAGAGATGGAAGAGAGCTGGTGATGCCAAGCAAGTTCTCCATAGAGCTAGAAGAGGGGGATGAGGTAATAATAGAAACACCTGGCGGTGGGGGATGGGGATCTCCAAAAACCTAGTTATCATAGAACCCGGCATAAGGAAATATAGTTCCAAACCCACACTATTTAAAACGGAGAAAATTTGGAGAAGGGTGTGTTGAGACAGCATATTCCTTATTCTCATAGCGGTTTCTAACCTCTTATCCACTCTAGAGGGCGAGGCATTCAGTTATCAAGTAGGAGGGGGCCCAGCCCCAGGTAACCAATTGGTGAATGTCATCGGGGGTGGGGTTCCCAGGGACTGGGCCCCCTATAATAATATTAATATGTAGGGGTAAAAAATCCAAACACGATAGGCGAGCTGGTGTTTTTAATATTCACTATATCCCGGCTCATATGTTATGTTTTTAGGGGATTTCTCTTGGGGTGTTGAAAGCTTCTTACAGTATCTATCGTCGGGTATTCTTTATAATGTGCTAGGCTTGTGCAGCTTCTCCTATATTTTCGGAGATCTTTTTAGGGGGTAGCTCTTCACCGGGATTATATAGGGTTGGTCTATCTTCTTCCCGGGGCTCTCTAGACTCGATTAGATCCTCTAGGTCTCCACCGTTTAAAAGGGTCTCAAGGATCTTCTTACCTATTTCGGATAATGTGTATAGCTTATAATTGCTCCTACTATGAACAATACTTACAATTCCGAGGGCTTCTAGGACATGGAATGCTCCTAGAACCTCGTATCTAGGTAAACCGGTTCTCATAACTATATCGGAGGGTGCTGAGATGCTATCCTTGAGATGGGATAAGATCGAGATCAGCTTAGCTTTAGAGTCCATTGGAACCCCTTATACCGGTATCTATCATCTAGGGCTTAAAAAATATATGGCTCCTCCCCCTATGAAAAGGCCTGCTTCTAATCACTATCTAAAAGGGTTAGAATTGTAATTTATAGGCTGTTTCATCTTCGCATCTATTAATGCTAAGCAGTTATTATCTGGAAGTATATAGGGGTTGGGGTGGCCTTTGTCTTTGTACTATATGCCTGTGTGTAGTGTTGAGGAGATGAAGAGGATCGATGAGCTTGCGTATAAGAACTACGGTATAGATCATATGCTTCTTATGGAGGATGCCGGGTCGGCTGTTTACTCCGCTATCTTGAGGGAGATTGGATCTGTGAGGGGTCGGAGGATCCTTGTTGTTGCTGGGACAGGAAATAATGGGGGTGATGCTCTGGTAGCTGCTAGGAGGCTATATGCTGGTGGGGGTGTTGTAAGGGTGGTTATTGTTGGGGATCCTTCGAGGGCCACTGATCTCTGTAGGAGGAATTTAGAGCTTGTAAGGGCTATGGGTGTTGATGTCTATGTAGCTGATAATGAGGAGAGGCTGGCTGAGCTTGAGAGGCTTGTCGAATGGGCTGAGATCATAGTTGTTGGGTTGATAGGGATAGGGCTTAGGGGTGAGGTTAGGGGGCTCTATAGAAGGGCTATAGAGGCTATAAACAGGTCCAAGGCTGTGGTTGTTAGCATAGATATACCATCGGGGGTTGATGGTAATAACGGGCTTGTTAGGGGTATCGCCGTTAGATCAAGCATCACTGTTGCCATGGGGCTTCCAAAGTATGGGAATATATTGTATCCGGGTTATCAATATTGTGGCAAGCTCTATATATCCCATCTATCATATCCACCAGAGCTTCTCAGAGAAGCTGGTGCGGAGCTTAACACACCGATACCTCTTCCCGAGAGGGTTAGATGGGGTCATAAGGGTATGTTTGGGAAGTTCCTCGTGGTTGGCGGGGCTAGATATTACTATGGAGCTCCATACTATGCCTCATACTCATTTCTAAAGGCTGGGGGAGGCTATTCAAGGCTAGCAGCACCAAGATC
>JAWAXC010000112.1 GCA_038897115.1 Sulfolobales archaeon
CGAGGTAGAAATCTTATATGGTGTGTGTTTGAAAGATAAGGTGAAAACTAGTATTGTTGTTGATCGGGATCTGTGGGAGAGGTTCAAGTCTAGGGTTGCTGTTGAAAGAGGGTTGAGAACGTTAAGCCGGGCTGTTGAGGAAGCGATAGAGGAAGAGCTGTATGAGCAAACTGTTATAAGAGCTTTGGAAGAGCTGCTACAGGAAGAAATGAAAGCTTATAAATCTATACAAGTGACACCTGTAAAGCCCCGTGTTACCACAGATGCGGGCTATGTTGTGAGAGAATTGAGGGATTCGAGAGGTTGACGGTGGTGTATTTTGATTCGAGCGCTATAGTTAAGCGCTATATTCTTGAAGCTGGCAGCGATGTAGTTTCAAACATCTATAACAGGGTATTAAGGGGTGAGGCCCTTCTATCATTTTCGCTTTGGAATATTGGTGAGGTTCTTGGCGTTCTAGATAGATACTATCGCCGAGGATGGCTGTGTGAAGAGGAGTACAGGCTAGCAAGGTATCAATTTATCGAGGAAACTATAAGGTTCCTAAAGCTGGGAGTTCTCAGGTTGATTCCAATAAGGTCAAAGCTTCTAGCCCAAACATGGAAGCTCATAGAGAGATATCATATATATGAAGCAGACGCCCTACAAATAGTATCTGCAAAATTAATTAATGCTCAAGAATTTTATACAGGAGATCAAAAACTATATGAAGTAGCTATTAAAGAAGGACTTAACAGCAGGTTACTAGGTTAGCAAGTAAGATAAAGCCGAAAGGGTTTTCCTAATGAGACTCGCCCTAGATGATTATTGAAAGCTGGAACTATATTGATGGCGGGGGGTTGATGAGGAGAGATGGGATTGGAAGAATTGGATATCAAAACCTATTCTCATTTAATATATGGTGGTGTCTATGGAGATTGTTCTCAGGCCTATAGGGTTTATAAGGGTGGGGTTTTCGGATGATGTTGTTAGAGAGTCTTTTGAGGGTGTTGATGGTGATATAGAAATTCTTCCTGAGTATGAGGAGGGTTTGGCTGGGATAGATGGTTTTTCACATCTGATAATCATAGCCTATCTCCACAAGATCTCTGCCCAGGATAGGGTTAGGCTCAGGGTTAGGCCTAGGAAGTGGATTAGACTCGGGTTATCGGAGGATGAGGTGCCCGAGGTTGGTGTCTTCTGCACCGACTCTCCCTTCAGGCCTAACCCCATTGCTCTCTCTATTGTGAGGCTTGTGGGGAGGAGTGGGAGGGTTCTCCATGTGAGGGGTCTAGATCTCTTTGATGGAACCCCTGTTCTTGATATAAAGCCATATACATATTCTAGGAGGGTTGATTCTATAGGTGTTCCTGGCTGGTACTCCGATCTCTTGAACCGTATTAGGAGGATCTATCCGGATGCTAGGGAGATATAGAACAGATCTCAGATCTCTTTTAGCTTGGAGCTCTCTAGCGCGATAGACCATCTGATCCTTGCTTTCCTCTCAGTCCTACCTACAACCTCGATCCTCCCGATCCCCAGGGCTATCTTTAAACCTATATATTCTAGGAACTCTCTACATCCAACTGCGATGCTACCCCCCAGCCCGACTCTACATAGATCTTTATCTGCTATAGCTATACCCTTTATAACAGCTATGTCTGGGCTTGGATTCGATGTTTTAATAGCGGATCTCACTAAGATCCTCTCAACCCCGAGGTCTATCCCTAGATCCCTAGCTATCCTCCTAGCCTCTGGAGCCATGATCCTCATGTGGAGGAGCTTCTCATCATCACCCTGGATATATGGTCTACATGTCTTCCTAATCATCGAGTGAATGCTATATAGATTCTCTATAACAGCCGAGACCTTATCCCCAGGCGACCCCGGTTTATGGGATAATATAGATAGATCCTCGTCCCCCAGCTGAAGACCTATATGAAGATCTAGAAGCCCTCCAGAGGCATTAGAAACCTCACCAGGATCTCCGAAGAGCCTTCTAAAGATCCCGAGGGGTATCGAGTCTAGAGCCTTGATAACAAGGCTATGAGGGCTTCTAAGAGGCATAGCCCTTATCGAGGATGCTGCAACACCACCCAACACCTTGAATATATATAGAGGATCGCTTCTGAGAGCTGAGAGATCCCTTACAACCTGCTCCTCAACCCTTTTCAAAAGCACACCAGGATCTCTTGAAACACCTCTAAAAACAGATTCGAGAGCATGTATAGAGACAGATGCAAGCCCTCTAAAGCTAGTCCCACCGCTAAAATCTATCGAAACACCCTCCGAGGCTTTTTCAAAGGGGACGCCAGATGCTATTAGCCTGAGGACCTCCCCAGCCCCTGAGACCCTCACCCCTAGTAGGCGTTTCAACACCCTCATAACCCTCCTTGAATGACCAACACTCCTACCCCCTATGACGCCTATGAAGAACTGCTTATAAGGCCCTGGATCCCTCTTGATCTCCTCGTAGATCCTCATAACCCTTGCTAGGCTCATATATATAGATGCTAGATCCTCATCCACATATCTAGCCCACATACCCCGATCCAAGAGGATGGCCATTCAATATACTCTCAAGCTAATATCGCTTAGAAGGGGAAAAGCTGTTTAGAATATATGGCTAAACTTTATATACCCCTATAGATATAATGCTCGGTGGTTCTATTTGTCGAGAACCGCAGCCCCAGGGTTCTTGTTGTAGATAGGGTTTCTGAGAAGCTATTAGAGGGCCTTAGAGAGAGGGGCTTCGAGGTAACATATACACCGGGGATAGATCCTGTAGAGCTTCTCGATAAGGTCAATGGATATGATATCCTAGTTGTTAGAAGCAGACATAGAATCGATTCAAGGGTTGCTGAGAGGGCTGAGAGGCTAAAGCTAGTTGTTAGAGTAGGAACTGGGTTGGATAACATAGACGTTGAAGCCCTAGCTAGAAAAGGGATCGAGGTTATAAACACCCCAGAGGCTCCCGTAATATCTGTGGCTGAGCTTGTAATAGGCCTTATGATCATGTGTTCAAGGGATCTATATAATGTTGTTAAAAACGTGAAGAGCGGATCATGGGAGAGGCCCTTGGGCAGAGAGTTATATGGTAAAACACTATGCATAGTCGGCCTGGGGAGGATAGGGTCTAGGGTTGCCGAGCTTGGGAGAGCCCTTGGTATGAGGGTGGTGGCACACGATATACTAGATCTCTCTGAGAAGGCTGAGAGGCTTGGGATAGAGTTTAGAAGGGATCTATATAGCATGTTACCCGAATGCGACTACATATCCCTCCACATACCCCTCAACGAGGGGACAAAGAGGATGTTCTCTAGAAGGGAATTCTCAATGCTAAAGCCAGGCTGTATATTTATAAATACCTCTAGAGGAGGTGTCATAGATCCTGAAGCTCTTCTAGAAGCCCTGGAAACGGGGAGGGTTTGGTGCGCAGCCCTAGACGTCTTCGAGAAGGAGCCACCTGAGAGGGGGAGTGTTGAGGAGGCCCTTATAAGACATCCAAGGGTTATACCAACCCCTCATATAGGGTTCCAAACAGCTGAGGCCCAGGAGAGGGGGGCTATATTAGCTCTTAACAAGATATTGGAGAGGTTTGCCCGAGATGCCTAGGCTCTTCACACCAGGGCCTGTAGAGCCCTATAGAGAGGCTCTCGAGGGTCTTCTAAAGCCTGTGCTAAGCCATAGATCCCCTGGCTTTAAGGAGATCATCTTAGGGGTTGCTGAGAAGCTATCCATTGTTTCGAGGCATAGGGGTGGTGTAGCGATCTTCGCTGGTAGTGGGACGCTCGCAACAGAAGCGATGATCTATGGCCTTGTATCGCCTGGAGAGGGTGTTCTTGTGATAAGCTACGGCGTCTTCGGCGAGAGGCTTGCCGAGAGCTCCTCTAGAAGGGGTGCTAGGGTCTATGTCTATAGAGTTGATCCAGGATCCCCCCTTGATCTAGGATATATAGAGGATCTAGTGAGGAGGAATAAGATCTCATGGATAATCACCACCCACGTCGAGACAAGCTATGGCCATAGAGTATCAGAGCTGAGAGAGCTATCGAAGCTAGCAAGCTCACTAGGATCCCCACTACTCCTAGACGCAGTATCATCATTCGCTGGGGAGGAGCTAGACGTCTCAGGCTGGGGCATAGGGGCTGTAGCCTCGTGCTCCCAGAAAGCCATAGGAGCACCCCCAGGTGTCTCCTTCGTTCTTGTAAGCGACTACCTAGTTGAAAGGGCTAGAGCCGTATCTAGATCGGCTCCGCCACCCAGATACATGGATCTCAGCCTATATATGGAGCAGATCGAAAAGGGGTCTACACCATTCACACCAGCAATAAACCTATTACAATCCCTAGACGGAGCCCTGGAGAGGATATTAAGAATAGGTGTTGAGAGAAACATAGAGATCCATAGGGAGAGGGCTGAGACCCTCTACAGATCCATGGAAACCCCGTTAATAACCCCCCTAATAGAGAATCCAAGCTATAGAGCAAACACAGTAGCTGTATTCAAGATCATGGACAAAGCGATCAGAGCAACAGAGATCGTTGATAGACTAGCGGAGGAGGGGATAATCATAGCGAGGGGGATAGGAGAGGATGGGGATAGGCTGATAAGAATAGGTACGATGGGGAACATATCGAAGGAGGATCTAGAGGAGCTGGCTAAGAAGATCAAGGATCTAGCTTCTGAGATAAGCCTTCGAAGAAGATAGAAGAGATAGTAGCTATAGCCGAGAACCAGCCCTCTAGAGTATAGAGTCGGAGATCCTCTGTTAGGGAATCCCCTAACAAAGATCCCATCATCTTACCAATGATAGACCCCTTTTAACCAATTTATTGTAAAAATCCACACATAATCAGGATCTTCATGATTAGGATCTAAGCCCTTTTAAGGTTGAGAGAAAGTCAGATCCACATATGGTTTGTTTTGATAAAACAGCTGGCAAACCCCGACTTTTAATGCGGGGAAGGGGTCATATAAAAATAAAACTGCCTATTACATATTGATATTTGGAAGCAGATCTGGGGGTGGCTTGCTTGAGCAGCATCGAGGCCCAGAAGAGGGCTCAGAATGAGGCTAAGATTAAGGAGGCCCTCATGCTCCTCATGGGTATTGTAAACGATTCCCAGGTTCCCAGGAATATCAGGAGGGCTGCTATACAGGCTATAAAGATCCTCCAGGAGACGAGTCTAACCCCTGGTGTTAGAGCTGCTAACGCTGTTAGCATTTTGGACGAGGTTAGCCAGGATCCCAACATGCCTACCCATGCTAGGAACCTCCTATGGCAGATCGCTACCAGGCTCGAGACTGTTAAGGACTAGCTATCACGCTAAAGGGTGATCTGCTATAGAGTTGAGGAGCGCCTATGGCTTCAGAGTTAGGGGTATCTATGCAACAGCTATAGCTAAGATCCTCATGGAGAGGGGGTTTAAGCCGAGCGATATATCTGAGAAGCTCTCAAGGAGATTAGGTGCTGAGGGTGAGGGCTATGTAGATGTTACTGTGAAGAATAGTGATGACGATAAGAGCCTACTAGTAATAGTGGGGATACCAGGCGCTGTTGAGGAGGCATTCAACGCCTTATCAAGCGTGCTGAGGAGATCCCTCTACAGAGGCCCATTACCCCTCTACATGGTATTCAGAACCTCAGCAACCTCACAGGAGGCTGGCGGATGCTATGTAGAGACGCCGATAGGTGTTAATGGGTTTCTAAGGGATAGAACCTGTTATAAGGGTGAGGAGATGGTCGCAACTATTATAGGCTATAGGGATGATGGTGCTCCAATAGTGGATAGGGGTATATATGTTGTTGGAAGGAACATGATCCTTTTGGATAAGCCTGTCCAGAAGATCTCGGAACATATAAGGGATCCAGATGTTATATTAGAGCTCAAAGGCGTCTCAGACATGATTCTGAGGCAGGGCCTCGGGGTATCTTGGAGGAGCTCGGCTGCGAGGGCGTCTATAACCGAGCTTCTAGAGGAGTTCGAGGGGCTTAGGAAAACCCTTCAATCCATATCTGAAAAAGCTAGATCGAGCTCTAAGCTAGAGCCTCTATATATCGGTGAGGGCATAGCCTTTATACAGCTATCTCCTGATGATATGGAGGAGCTAGATAGAATCAGATCTATGGTGACGCCTACAGCCCCAATGCACCATATAATAAAAACCTATTCAGAGCATCCAGAGGTGGCAGATCTGCTAGACGGGATCGTGGCGAGCGGTGGAGATCCAAACGCTGTTAGAGGTGGGATAAGAAGATATGTCCTCGAGAACCTATATAGAGGTGCAGAGGTATCCATAATACATGGAAGGCCATTTGAGAAGCCACACCAGCTTGGAAGGGGTAGGCTGAGGATCTATATGGAGGATAATGGTAAGATATACATGGGTATTCTGAGGAACATAATGGGCTCAGGGATCTATGATGGCCTTGGAATCCCCAAGGAGAGGGATGATAAGGCATTCACAGTAGCTGGGGAGGACATGTGGATCCTGATCCACGCCTATTATGCTAGCGACGCAAGACTCAAAGGAGTATATGTGAATATAAACACGAGACCCGTGATACTATATGATGGTATAATAAAGATCTGCTACCTAGATCTAGAGATAGACGCGGCAATAACAGCCCAAGGGCTAAAGATAGTTGATAAAGAGAGATTCGAGAGAATATGTGGAAAACC
>JAWAXC010000113.1 GCA_038897115.1 Sulfolobales archaeon
TGATGGTATAATAAAGATCTGCTACCTAGATCTAGAGATAGACGCGGCAATAACAGCCCAAGGGCTAAAGATAGTTGATAAAGAGAGATTCGAGAGAATATGTGGAAAACCCTCAGAACCATGTGATAGGGCAAGGATAATCGTGGAGAGGGTTGGAGAGAGATACAAAGAGATCTGGGAGATCATGGATAGCATGGGTAGAGATATCCTGGCAAAGATTGAGGAGGAGAAAGACCCAGCTCAGGAGAGGTTCAAAAGACTCGTGGAGATTATGAGAAGCATCTCCCAACCACAGGGCTCATAAAAAATATCTAGATTCTATGCAGATTATTTCTCCAAATATTGTTTCCACAACCTAACGTGGAGAAGGGTTTTAACAGCTATGATACCTCTAGTATCTGTAGAGACATCCTGATCGATGCGTCTCCCGACCCCTCTATCATCCAGCTGATTTCAAGAGAAACATTATACTCACCCCTATCTATATCAAGAGGCGCGTCATACCCTGGTATCAAGACCAGTATCCTTATACACTGTGTATTTGAATAGAGACATGGCATGTGTATCTCATAGCTCCTATTAGCACCCTCTAGCTTGAGTATACCCGAGAGTATTATGGAGAGGTTTGAGGAGGTCTGAATAGACGGGCTATCGATCTTAGCTATGATCTTTGAGCTATTCCTAACATATAGCTTCGCTATATTGCTAAAGCTCTTCGAACCGCTAGGAGAGCTTATCACTCCAAGATCTATATTCACCTTGTTTGGAATCATCTCCACATTACTTCGAATCGATACAGTCCCCATAATATCTATAACACCTATAAGCATATTCAACCCATATGCCATCACACCTATAAATATCACCACCGCCATCACAAACACAGCTAGCCTTAATACTCTATTATCTCTAAGCCTACTCCAAAACATCTTTACCAGCCAAGGATGAATAAGTAGGGAGTATATTAGTATATTCTTTGAACATGATAATGTGAAAGGGGTGGGGAGATGTTAAAAATCTTTTATAGAATAATTCCCAGCTCTCTACCTCCTAAACCCTCTGATAATATATCCTATTGCAAGGCCTACGATAAGGGCTACAACGGCTGCGATAGCTATGTAGCTGATATCATATTGAGGCCTAGCTTCCACGGTCTTTGTTTCTGTAGCTGTCAATGTCTTTATCTCCTGCCTCGTTACTGTTCCATAGAGTGTGGTATATGATGTCACAGTTGAAGTTGAGACGGCTGTGATAGTGGATGTCTTGATAACAGTTGTATAGATCGTCTCCGTAGCTGTTGCTGTTCTAACCTCAACCACAACTGCCCTTGGGAGTATTGGGAGCGGTGGGGCTATAGAGTCTTTAGGCTTTCCAATACCCAGGATCTCAGATATTGTTGGTGCAACACTCAGAGAGCTTATTAAGCCTAGACTACCTTTAACCACCCCACCTCCATATGCTATGAAGGTTGCATGCAGCTCTTGATACCCCGGCAATATAGTCCCATGATCCCCTGTGAGTGTTTTAAGCGGTATAGCTGGTGAGAAGATAACCGCTGCTCCTTCTCTGATACTTGGAATCCCCCCGATAGCTGTATATCCACATCTAGTTGCTATAACCACATCCCCAACCCTATCTCCCCAAAGGCCTAGTGTTCTAGCCTGCTCCCTCGTGACTACTAAGTCAAATACAGGTTCACCCGTATCTGGGTCTCTCACCGCCTGTATCGCCCTGATAATCTGATCCACTGTTGATCTGTACTCACTCGGATCTACTATACCACCCTCCTCCCTACCCCTGAGGTTTACAAGTATATGGCCATGCCCAGCATACCAAGCCTTTGTCCCGTTCAAAGCCGCCCTCCCCCCGCTTATCGAGATCAGGCCTGCGTTGTAGAGTATAGCGTTTATATTGACCATGTACTTCACAGGGCACTGGCCATGATCGGATGTTATTATGAGAGTAGTTGTTCTAACATCGATATTCCTCAGAATCTCTCCCACGAACTCATCTATCATAGCATATGCTCTCGCTATGAGGCTTCTATAGTAATCGGCTTTTGAGCTATCGTAGTATGGCATTGAAGGATATATCATCCCCAAGAACTGGTGGTAGACATTATCAACCACAGGGGTATATGTGATTATGAAATCCCAGTCTGTGTTTTTAATAATATATATGGTGAACTCCTTAAAAAATCTATTGGTCATATAGACTGTCTCCATATATGTTTCAACATCTATCCAGTCGTTTTGAAGAGCAAAGTAATCCCCGTCTGTAAATGCGCCAACCCTAGATATCACGTTGTTCCACACAGCCCACGCAAGATCTTTATCGCTATACCAAGGCGTGTTGAAAGGCCTCGTTATACCCCTGTATAGCCTGAAATCACTGGGATCAAGCTTTATAGCCTTGAACATAGGTGCTACAATATATTCAGAGCCTCTATAGATAATAGTAGTATTTATTGGAGGGCTCCAACTACCCTCAGAAAGAACTGCTAGAGCCTTCGAAACATCTTTCGAGCCAGTGGTTATAAAGAGCTTATCTGGATAACCATCACCGGTAAGATCTACTAGGAGGAGATACCATGTTGAATCCCCTATAGAGATATTGGACTCCCAAGCACCATATATCCTGCCAACCCCCTCAAGCCCAGCCCAGCCGCTGGCATTTGTGAAGGATATATATGTGGCCCTCGCAACGCTTCTATTGGTTGTGTAGAGAGTCGATGGGGTGAACGCTGCTGATGCATCGTATATGTTGAAGAGCTTCGTCCTACTGGGATCTATTTTACCCTGCCAGGCAAGGGGTGTTGACTGGGGATATGAGATCACAATAGTCCTTAGACCCTCTCTATCAGCTGTGACCCATATGGGCTCTGCAAGCAGATACCTCCCATCAAAGCCAGAGACAGTTGAGATCACACTTGTATTAGGTAGATGAATCGAGTTACCAACTATACCTGTAGAACCTGGTGGAGCACCCGTGGATTCGCTTGCATGATTAACAGCTGTTGCTGAGGGATACATAACAACCATGGGTCCGTGGGATCCGTTCTCAAGAACCCTTCTAAGATTTTCGAGTGGGTATGAGTATGAGATGTTATAGAGCCTATAATAGTTAGCTGAATCAACACTCAACCATATAACCTTCTTACGCCCCTCCTCACCTATAGGCGATGTCTGTACCATAGCCGAAGAAGCTAGCAAAGCCAAGGCTATCATAGCTAGAACCGCATATCGAGATCTTGGATCACCCATGACACCCACCCACCATAATATCTATCATATGCTTTAAATCCTCCTCAATATTGAAACATATAGTATAAACAGGATTTAAAAATCTCCTAAACACCATATGAAATATCCGTGCCAAGACCTCCAACCCCTTTTACCCATTTTATGTTAAAAAATAACAGGATATATAAATAAAGATCTTCGATCATATAACATAAATCATGAAATAAACGCTAATCCAACGCTCTGTATAACATGATAGTAGCTTGATAAATACCAATCTACTCTAATACCTGCTAATTAAGGATATGAAGAGGCTGGGCAGTATAAATCTCGGATCCTCTGTATCTCTTCAACAAGAAGCTAGCCCTTCCAATTCTATAGAGATCAGTTTACAACCGAAAGCCTCGTCATTTATGGCAGGGATGGTATTTATAAGCTCTACATCATCTAGCATCTTTGGCGAGGGTTCCCGTAGGGCGGGGAGGAGGTCAGGCCTTATTCAGCCTATAAGCAAAGATCTAATCAATTGCTCTCTAACCAGCTCGTCAAGCCACATATAATCACCAGCATCAACAATGTTGAGAAGCGTATAAAAACCCCGCCTAAAAGGTTAGCATATAACGAAAAGATTGTGGGAGATGATAATCATACCTAGGTTAGATCTTTATCACGGCTCTCCCCAAGTATCTCCCTCCCTCTAGATCTTCATAGAGTCCCATAACATCCTCTGGGTTTAGAGCTATTGTTCTACCCACATAGGATCTAACCTTACCCTCGATTGCAAATCTGAATAGCTCTTCAAACTCATGAATTACCATTTACCCGAGAGCGGTTTAAGCCACCCTTGCCCACCCGAGAGCAACCAGTAAACCTATAATCTTCGGAGCATATATATGCCTCAGCATATATAGCCCCAAAAGAAATAACAACAACCCCTAAAATACCATAAACAATGTTTCGCCTCGCTATCAAGTGATGAGACTTTCAACTTGAATATTGCTAGGTAAGAATTATCTCAGAGATCCCCTAAAGCTTCTCGGGGTAAAGTCTATAAAAATTAATGAAAAATTCTATATATTTATAGAGCTATTTCTTAAGGCTGTTAACTATCGTGGCTGATATAGCTCCGTAGATGCCTCCGCTCACTATTGCTGCTACCAGCCATAGCATCATGATCTGTGGAGGGGCTATTGCGCTGAATAAAACAGCGTCTAGAGCAACAGCTGGTATCCCGGCTAGGGCTCCTGCTAGGGAGCCAGCTGCTATTCCCCAGCTTCTATATCTCATTAGCGCATAGCCTGCTTCTGAGAAGAGCCCCTGTGCAACCCCATATATTATGTTTGTGAAGCCCCCTACAGTGGGTATTAATGTTTCGACCAGAGCTCCTAGTGTTTCGCCGAGGAAGGCTGATCCTGGTTTTCTAATTAGAGTTGCCGCGAGCGGTGCTCCTATGAACCATAGTCCGTAGGATGCTGCTCTAGCAACTATTGGGCCTCCTATGGCTTCTGCTGCATAGTATAGATTCCATGTTGCATAGAATATGACTCCACTTACAACAGCTACTACAGCTAGGTATGCATAGTCAACAGCTGTGTATCTCTGCAGAACCCCGACTCTCTGCTGGGCTGGCATGGTCTACCCATTAATATAAAACCATAGATCCCTTATATATCTATAGCATTTTCAATAGAGTTTCTATAGAAATGGGATAGGGGCTAGGAGCAATAATTGGAGGGAGAGGAGTAGTAGAAGAAGGTACTCAGGTAGCCCCAGCTCTATCCCACCCCTCTGCCTCCTTAGTCTAAGGCCTCTTAGCTCGGCGGAGATCCCTGCCCAGATGGCCCTCTCAAGCCCTATGCTTAGAAGAGGCATCAATATAGATGCTATATCACCTGGTGTCAGAGGGTTTCTTCTAAATCCCCGCTCGACTCTAGCGATCACTATCTCCCCATAGTCCCTCCTAACCAGGGGTATTAGCCTCAGGGCATAGGAGAGTGAGAAAGCTATGCCCGGAGGGATCCTAAAGCCTTTCACAAGCTCCCTTATAAGGGTCGATGGATCTGAGAGTGATATGAAGGCCAGGCCTGCTAGGGATATTGCAAGGAGCCTCAGGGTGATCTCTATAACAGCTTTGAGAGCACCCTCTCTAATCGCTAAAGGGCCTAGATATACTACTACATCCCCTTGGTTTGCAACAGCCAAAGCATTTATAAAAACACCCCAAAAGCCTATTGCCACGAGAAGAGATACCGCTTTGAATCCTCTGAACCCCATATATAGTGCTAGGGCTAGGTTTGCTATGCAGAGGATCGAGAGCTTCAGAGGGTCTCTGAGTATAAATGCTTCGAGTGTGACCCCTAACGAGTAGATCAGGAAGATAGATGGTGAGGGTCTCCTCATAGAGATACACCTGCTATCCTCTCAAGCTCCAGGGCAAGCTCCACCGGGTCTTTCTCAACCAGTGTTCCCCCGCTGATTAGGAGGGCTCTATCACATAGATCAGCGATCAACCTTGGATCGTGGGTAGCTATTATAATAGCCAGACCCCTCTTCCTCAGAGAATCCAATAGGGAGATGAGATCCCTGTACATCGAGTAGTCAAGCCCAACAGTTGGCTCATCCAGCATAAGTATCTTGGGGGAATAGGCCATGGATATAGCTATTGAGAGCCATCTCTTCTGTCCCATGCTAAGCCTGTAGGGGGAGCTCTTCAGATGCCTCTGGATCCATGTGGATTTCGAGAGGATCTCGTTGATAGAGCTAGATCTATGGATATGTTTGAGCTCCCCCTCCACGGTTCTCGAGAAGAACATATAGTCAGGGTGCTGGCTAACATAGAACACCAGACCCCTTCTAACGCTTATCTTACTCCTATGCAGATCGACCCCCATAACGTTGAAGGATCCTGAGATTGGTTTGAGAAAACCCGAGAGGGTCTTTAGAAGAGCTGTTTTCCCAGATCCGTTAGGCCCCACAACTGCTATACACTCACCCTCAGCTATATCCAGGCTTTCTACCTCTACGAGCGGGTTATCCTCTCTATAGCCTATGAGGAGATCCTCGGCCCTAGCTATGACCCTCCTGCTCCTACTGGTTAGAGCCCTTCTATTGATTCTCAAGGACATATCGATCCCAAGTCTATCTAGATCGTCTAAAACATCTTTCGACTCAAGATCCCTAGCTTGATATCTCTTCACAATAGTACCCTCCCTCATAACATATAGCTCGTCAGCCATGTCCACAAAGTACTTCGCCTTGTGCTCAACCACAAAGACTAGAGATCCCGAGTCTATGA
>JAWAXC010000114.1 GCA_038897115.1 Sulfolobales archaeon
AGACTATCTCATCACCAGGTTTACAGATATGATGGATAGATACCCCATAATAGGGGACGTAAGAGGGCTAGGATTTATGATAGGCATTGAGCTTGTAAAGGATAGAAAGACCAAGGAGCCGGGCGAGAAGATAGCAGTAGAGCTTAGAAGAAGGCTTTTTGAGAATGGACTTTTAATGCATACATGTGGACACTTTGGAAATGTAATGAGATTTATGGCACCCCTTATAATCACTAAAAAACACCTAGATATAGGTCTTGAGATCTTTGAGAACGAGATCAAAAAACTCTCTGCAAAATAAGGCTCTAAGCTTCTAGTATATAAAGTTCTATCTCCCTTTTTATTTTAGAATTAATGCTATAGTTTTCCATATCTCTTCCCCCTAAAGGAGGGCTTCTCAGTAATAGAGATATTAAGAACTAGGTAGCATTCCATATATCAACATACTTCTTTAAGGACCTCGGGATTTTTATAGCTAGAGAGACTGCACCATATATCCCCACGTCATCACCAAAATTTGTGAACATGATCTCGGGTTTTCTAACAGCTAGATATTTATCAATATATTTCTCTATATATTTCATAAATAACTCCTTATTATTTAGTACTACGCTACCACCAAGGATCAGGATTTCGGGATCATATGCGTTAATCGCAGATGCCAGTCCAGCAGCATTTATAGGCATTAGATATTCCTCTATGTATTTGATAATAATTGGATCACCGCTATGGTATCTGGTGAAGATCTCTTCTGAAGATAGAGGTTTATCTTTCTTGATATCCTCACATGTAGGAGATTCTACGTTACCCATAGCTTCACATATACCTAGGGACTTAACATAGCTGGTGAGGCTTCTCGGCATATTGGCTCCAGATGCTAGGGCTTCCCAATGTCCGTAGCCTCCACAGCCGCATCTCAGGTTTGATGTATAATCAATAACTATATGCCCTATCTCATGTGCATTTCCATCCTTACCTATTAAGAGTTCTCCATCAACTATAACACCCCCTCCAATGCCAGTACTTATTGTAACATATAATAGGTTCTCCTTACCCTTACCTAAACCTATTACATATTCGCCCCAAGCGGCTGCAGATGCGTCATTAGCTACCACCACCTCTAGGCCTAGCTCCCTTATTGGGGAGACTAGGTTGAAGCTCTTTATAGGAGCATTCGGTGTCTTTAATACTGCTCCCTTGATTATGTCTAAAGGGCCTATAGATCCTATTCCAACTCTAGCCACATATCTGATCATATCTCCACATAGATCAATAACAAGCTTCTTTAGGAAACCCTCAAAATCCTTTGTAGGGAATGGCTTTTTAATCTTTCTAAGAACCTTAACCTCTTCATCAAACAACCCAGCCCTTACATATGTGGCTCCAACATCTATCCCAACATATAGTCGAGACATAGAAATCATCAATACTAACTACATATCTATAGCTTATTAACATCACCTCAACTTTAGCAGATTTTCGATAATTAGCCTAGAGGCGTTCTTCTACATCAATATCCTCTTTATAGCTAAAAGCTTGTTCTTTAAATAGAAGAAAGATAAGTTTGGCTAACATATTTAGCGATATATTAGGTAAATAATATGCTTATTATCAAAAATCATAAATAAAGCATTATTTAAGCTTTCTAACATATAATCTAGTTGGTGATATATATTGAAGAGTTACACAAATGAGGATCCAGAGATTTCGTATAAAGTAGATAAGGTGATAGATGCTAGAGGGATCATGTGTCCAGGACCAATATTAGTGCTTGCATCATCGCTAACGAACATGCCTCAAGGCTCTATAGTTATGGTGATCGCAAGAGATCCAGCATTTGAGGAGGATCTCAAATCATGGTCCGTATATACTGGGAACGAGATCCTCGATATAAAGAGGAGAGGTGAAGAAATAATAGCCATAATTAAAAAGAGGGGTGGGTAGCTTGACATCTATTGAAAAGCCAGCTGATATAGCTATTATAGTTAGATCTGATAGACCTGAAAGTGTGTATCCCGCATTCATCCTAGCTACCACCGCCTCTGCTATGGGTATGAAGGTGGAGATGTTCTTCACATTTTGGGGTCTTAAAGCTATAGTTAAGGGAGGTGCTGATGAAATTGAGAGAAATTTCTATGAGGAGCTAAGGAGTAAGGGAATGGAGCCTAAAGGAATACCAAGGCTACAGGATCTTATTTCGATTGCAAGAAGCTCGGAGAACATTAAGATGTATGCATGTTCCACAACGATAGAGGCGATGGGGATCTCGAAGGACTCTATTATAGAGGGATGCCCTATAGTTGGTGCCGCCTCCTTTCTAGCGAGGCATGGTAGAAGCGGGGCAAAGATCCTGATCTTCTAAGGATCTACACTTAAACCTAGCTATACATTCTATAATTCCCATAATATTTTAAAGATGAATTCCCTACAAATCTTTATTCTGGCTCCAAACAGATTAATCATAAATATTTTAGATCTATTTAATATTTATTACATATCTACTGAGGTTCGATTGTCGATGGGGGCTTAGAGGTTATGGAATATGCCACCATAACCACCTCTGGGATCTCCCTCGTTATTCTCCTAGAGATGCTATCAAGTATTTCATATTGAATCCTGGCCCAATCAGCTGTCATACCATCCTCACTTTCAACAGCTCTTATAATGATTATATAGCCCTCTTTTCTAGCATCCCCTGTTACACCAACCCACGTTCTATCGATGAGAACTGGGAATGCTTGCCACAGTCTATCATATATACCGGTTTTTCTAAGCTCCTCCTCAACTATTCTGGTAGCTTTTCTAAGTATTTTGAGTCTCTCCTCGGTAACCTCTCCAATTATCCTAACAGCTAGGCCTGGTCCTGGGAATGGATGTCTCTTGATGATCTCATCTGGAATCCCCAATGCCTTTCCAAGCTCTCTAACCTCATCTTTATATAGATATCTCAAAGGCTCTATCACAGACAACCCGAGATCCTCGGGTAACCCGCCTACGTTATGATGTGTTTTTATCCTTGCGGAGAGGGGTCTTGAACCGCTTTCTATAACATCAGGATATGTTGTGCCCTGTGCCAACCACTTTATACTAGGATCCTTCTTAACTATTTCTTTAAAAATCTCTGCGAATATCCTTCCTATTATCCTTCTCTTCTCCTCAGGATCTATGATCCCTTTCAACGCTGTTAGAAATCTCTCAGAAGCCTCTATAAATATAGGCTCAATACCAACTATCTTTAGATTGTTGAGAACCTCCTCTACCTCGCCTTCTCTTAGCAATCCATGATCTATAAATATCGCCACCAAGCGATCACCTATAGCTTTTTTAAGTAAAACAGCAGTTACAGTGGAATCAACACCCCCACTAACTGCACATAATACTTTCTCGTTCCGCCCTATTTTACTGGATATCTCTCTGATGATTTCATTAGCTAGATTACTGGGTTTCCAGGTTCTTCTTATACCCGCGATTCTTAGGAAATTATCGAATATGTTTTTACCCTTCCTAGTATGGCTTACCTCTGGGTGAAATTGTACAGCATATATAGGTTTACCCTTTATTCTATATGAGGCTATATATCCAGTATCCTCTGAAATTGCTAGAACCTCTCCCCCTTCTGGAAGCTCTTTAACATAATCTGAATGGCTCATCCACACTTCCTCTATATCTGATAATCCGTCGAATATAGGATCTCTTTTTGTGATCCTTATATATGTTCTCCCATATTCTCCAAACCCCTTCGCCACAGATCCTCCTAGCATCTTAGCTATCAGTTGGTGGCCGTAGCATATTCCTAGAATAGGTATCCCAAGATCTAGGATCCAGCTGGGTGGGAGTGGGGGTTCCTTTTCAAGTAGGCTTGCAGGGCTTCCTGAGAGTATGATCGCCTTTGGCGATATATTCTTGATTATGTCTTCTGAAATCATGTGCGGATATATTATCTCGCTGTAGGCTCCTAGCTCCCTTATCCTTCTTGCTATTAAATGCGTGTACTGCCCTCCAAAATCTATTATTAAAACTGTGTCGTGCTCCCTGCTGGGGCTTTCAAACCTCATCGCCGAGCACCTTCTTTCTAGGGGCTCTTATAAATCTAGCCTTAACCCATAGATCCTCAATATTTCTAGCCCCAACATAGCCCATGGAGATCCTGATCCCCTCTATAATTTCTCTCAACACAGATCTTGCCGAGCCTCTATATGGAATCAAGCCTCCTACACCTTCTGGGATATTCTTGATCACCCTGGCATATCGATCTATAGAATGCCTCCTCATCATAGCTGTGTAGCTAGCCATTCCCCTATATGGCTTATATAGTCTCCCCCCAATTTCTATAAGATCTGGTGGAGCCTCATCCGTCCCAGCTAATAGATAGCCTGTCATAGCAGAACTTGCCCCCAAGGCAAGCACCTTAACGATATCTGAAGAGCTTCTTAACCCTCCATCAGCTATTATCGGGATCCTCAGATTATTCTCCTCCAAGGCATCCCTAACACTTGCAACAGCCCAACCAGTTGGTGAGAACACACCTGCTACATTTGGCGTTGTACATATGGAACCCCCTCCAATACCGACTCTCATCCCATCAATTCTATCAATAGTCGATATGGCTTCTAAAGCAGCTTCCGCAGTACCTATATTACCTGCTATAAAGTCAGACGATATGTTCTTAACAAGAGTTGCCGATGCTCTAAGCACCTCTTTATTATTGAAGTGTGCCACATCTGAGACTAGTGCGTCAGAGAACTTGTCAAGCTTTACCGCTCTATTCATGTCTATAGGGTTTACCGCAGCTGCAACAAGAAGCCTTCCATAGGGATCTGTTGCGGGGGATATATCCTCTATCGCTGTATCAATTGTTATACTTCCTATAATTGTTCCATCATCATTTATTATTGCCACGAGATCTGTTTCTCCCCTAATAATAGATTTACGCGCCTCCTCTAATGATGAAAGGTTATAGGCTTTTCCTTGATATATATGCTTAGCCAGCGGCTCTACCCACTCTCTACATGACTCTAAAAGATCGCTATACCTCACATATCCCATGAAAAGACCTCGATCATTTATAATCGGTATAACCCTTATACCCTTCCTTCTCATGAGATCTATAGCTCTACCGCATGGCTCAAAAAATGTTAGGTATAGGGGTTCGAGGGCTATAGCTGGGTGTTTCTTAACCTTCTCGAGGTTCGCTATCTGCTCCTCTACAGACATGTTTCTATGTATAACCCCTATTCCACCCATCAATGCTACTGACACTGCTAATTTCCACTCGCTAACGGTGTCCATGGGGGCAGAGGCAATTGGTATTCTAAGCCTTATATTTCTGGAAAAGTTTGTTGATGTATCAACATCTCTAGGATCTACATCGCTTGAGCTAGGGATTAAATATAGCTCCTCTAGATCGCTTACATATGGAGAGGAGTAGATCTTATCTCTGAAGCTTTTCAAAAAACAGCCCTCAAGTTTTTAACATCATCGAAGGTTAAAAGCAAATTTAAGATATGAATCGTTGATGGGACAACGTTATAAAAATGTGCAATAAAGATCCGCGTATGATAGATTTATAATTGTATAGACTACTAAATCCTCGGAGATAATAATGTCTGCAGATGTCGAGTATATAGATGCAATTGATCCAAATAGGTATGATGAGCTCGGCATCAGGAAAGAGGATCTAATATGGCTATGGAGAACAATGGTATTGATAAGAAGATTTGAGGAGAAGGTCGTTAAGCTCTTCGAAGAGAAAAGGCTTGTCGGTGCATCCCACCTATATATAGGTATGGAGGCGATTGCGACAGGTGTTATGAAGGCTCTAGATAAGGATGACTATATAGTCTCGACATATAGAAGCCATGGGCATGCCCTTGCAAGAGGAATCTCCCCTAGACTCGTTATGGCCGAGCTCTTTGGCAAGGCCACAGGTACGAATAAGGGCCTTGGAGGCTCTATGCATGCATCGATGTATCCAGAACTTGGGATTATGCTTACAACAGCTATAGTTGGTAGTGGTGTCCCAGTAGCTGCGGGCCTTGGATATGCTATTAAGTATAAAGGTGAGAAGAGAGTCGTAGCTGTCTTCTTTGGGGATGGTGCTGTAAATACTGGTGCTTTCCATGAGGGAGCTAATATGATTGGTCTGTGGAGGCTTCCAGTGATAATGGTGTGTGAAAATAACCTCTATGGCATGGGCGGCAGGGTTGACAGGGTTACAGCTGGTTCAAAAGATTTCTCCGTTATACATAGGGCATTAGCATATGGTATAAGGGGTATTGTTGTTGATGGTTTCGACCCTGTTGCTGTATATATAGCTGCTAAAAAGGCTGTTGAGCGTGCTAGAAAGGGGGATGGCCCTACCTTTATAGAGGCAAAGGCATATAGGTTTCTAGGCCATAACCTCAGAGATCCTCAGAGGTATAGGTCGAGGGAGGAGGTGGAGAGCTGGAAGAAGAGGGATGCGATCCCGAGGATGAGGAGGATCCTGGTTGAGCAT
>JAWAXC010000115.1 GCA_038897115.1 Sulfolobales archaeon
GTCTTTCTATCCTTTACAAGCTCAATGCCTATCATAAATCCTAGCCCTCTTACGTCCCCTATTATGGGGTATCTATCCATCATATCTGTAAACCTGGTGATGAGATAGTCTCCAAGAGAGCTTGTTCTCTCTAGAAGATTTCTAGATTCTATATATTCTATGACGGCACTTCCAGCTGCAAGCCCTAGCGGGTTAGCCCTATATGTCCCTAGATGAAACATCTCTTCTAGCTTCTCATCTATATCGCTCCTATATACTACAAAGGATATAGGTATGCCTCCCCCTATAGCCTTAGATATAGTCATTATATCAGGGGTTATCCCAAAATGCTCTACAGCCCACCACCGCCCAGTCCTTCCAACACCGGTTTGGATTTCATCTGCTATGAGAAGGATTCCGTATTTATCTGCTATCTCTCTAAGCCCTTGTAGAAAGCCCTTTGGCGGTACTATATATCCACCTTCCCCTTGTATCGGTTCAAAAACTATAGATCCTACCTCGCCAACACCGCTATATGGATCTCTAAGCAGATGCTCTATATAGCTTAGCACAGCATACCCACACTCCTCCGGGTCTTTTGCTGGTAGGGGGCACCTATAGGGATATGGATAGGGAACCCTTACCACATTAACCAAAGGCATACCAGACATCTTCTGAAGAGTCTTCTTAGCAGTAGCCATAACAGCACCATGGTGAACACCATGATAAGCCCCTTCAAAAGCCATGACAACAGGCTTGCCAGTAACCCATCTAGCTATGGCTATTGCAGTCTCTATAGCATCAGCACCTGTTACAGATGTCATAACCCTGGCCTTACCTCTAAGCCCAGGAGGTAATATTGAGTGTAGCTTCTTAAGAAACCTTATCCTAATCTCGCTTGGGATCTCGCTCATCCAATGCCAATACCTATCAAGCTGCTCCCTAATAGCCTTAGCAACATATGGGTTTCCATGCCCCACATTGAGAACTGCTATTCCAGCTACCCAGTCTATATAATAGTTACCATCCACATCCCTTATCGTGGCCCCCCTAGCCGTGTCTATCGCAAACTCAAAGACCTTAGGATAGATCAATGTATTGGTTTCGAGAACCATTTGTTCCTTTAGGATCTCCCGAGATTTAGGTCCAGGAGGTTTAACAACGATCTTGGGAGCCTCTGGATAGCTTAGAGACTCTAGCTCTTCTTCAAAAGACATATAATCCCCACATACTATTGTGCCTAAGAATATTATAAGGGTATTCTTATATCAATATATATAGGGAAAAACCTATTAGCGTTTAACCATATGTATCTCTTATCTTCTTTATATCATCAGCTGAAGTTGGTAGGGGTACTATGACTTCTCCATTCCTTATCTTATTCTCAAGCTCTTTAACACCATCCCAGACCCATGATGGTACTGAGTCCCTCATAGCCTTAACCCTAGCCTTTATCTCGTCAGGTGATGCAGGTAGAACTTTCTTGCCTGTTAGCTTCTCAGCATTTATCCCCATCTGTATGAACTCATCTAGATCCTGTAATGTGCTCACAGATATTCCTTCAGCTAGCTCACCATCGATCTTTGTCCCTATTCCTAATAATAGAACACCATTGTTCTTTTTAACCACACCTACGAATTTATTGTTGAGAACCAGCTTAGTAGCTATATATACAGCTTTGTCAACCCTTTTCATCATAGACGCTATTATAAACCCTGGGTTTATCCAATCCTGATCTGCGTCAACACCAATCCAGAATGGAGGCCCCATGCTTAAGTTCCTAGCCTTCGCTATCTCGGTGAGGGCTTGGTTTATTCCAAGGCCTAATGCGCCAGCTACGTTATATACTGCTACAGCTCCCTTTTCATACATGGGCTTTGCAGCTGCATACCCCTTAGTTATATCGCTAAACGTACCAGTATATGTCCAGAGAACTCTTTCCTTAACTGGGGTAGCCCCGATCCCCGGAGGATCTCTACCAAACTTATTTTTATACCACTCAACAGCCCAGTTACACCCCCATTTATAACCTGCCTCGAACTTCCAGAGCGGTGGTATCTCGATCCCTAGAACCATTCCTACATGTGGATAGTTATATGCAGCAGCTAGAAGACACGCTAGTGCTCCAACTAGCGCGCTTCCTTTATGCTCTTCAAACCTTATGTCGAGGAGGTTTTGCAGCGGATATTTATCAGGGTATTTATTCTTAATAACATCTTGGGCGCTGGTATCGATCCCTGCAAAGAATTTGTTAGGAAACTCTAGAGCTACCGTTGCTAATGCATCTGTCAGGAGGAAGCCAACACCTATTATTAGTTTAACATCAGGATCTTGAGCAGCTGTTCTTAGGTTAGGTATATAGTCTTCCTGCGTCTTACTTATAAGCTCTATAACTCCTACACCAAAATCCCTCTTAGCATCATCTCCCCCCTTAAATGCCATATCGTTGAAGCTCAGATCCCCTCTACCGCCTATATCCGATACTATGGCTATCTTTATCCTCGCAGCCTGGGTGATAGCTGTGGTTTGTTGTGGCGTGCCAGGTCTCTGATATAGGATTATATAGCCTGATACAATAGCAACAATTATTATTACTAATATAATTGATATAATCAATAGCCTTGATAATCCAAGCCTTGCACTATTATATACACCACTCAAGGCCGACCCCACGACTCATAGTTTACGTAGCTAAAAACCTTCCGCAGAGAGCTAGCTTATGAAAACCGCGATCCCTGCCTCTGGTAGCCACCCATTAATATCCCTATATCTACCCGCTTTGCTTCATCCCTGGAGAGAATCCCCACTATCCTTCCATCAAACATCACAGCGATCCTATCGCTTAACTCCATGATCTCGTCGAGATCCGATGATACGAGCAGAATAGACGCCCCTTCATTCCTTAGCTCCTTAAGAAGTGATCTTACATAGAGAGTCGAAGATATATCAAGCCCTCTCGTAGGGTTAGAAGCCACTATAACCTTAGCACCTTTACTTAGCTCCCTAGCAAGGACTAGCCTTTGTCTATTACCGCCGCTTAAAGATCTAGCCCTAGCATTTATATCACTCACAGCTATTGAGAATCTCTTTACAAGCTCTTTCGTGAATACCTTCACCCTTCCCCATGCAATAGAGATCCCTAATCTTGTGAACATTTTACCTCTATGAAAGCCTATTAATGCGTTCTCATAGATCCTCATATCCAGTGCAAGAGCTAGCCTATCCCTATCACTAGGTATATGTATAAGCCCTAACTTATATATTTCTGAGGGACTTCTATTTGTTATATCTATATCGCTAAGCATTATCTTACCGCTCAGAACCCTCCTAAGCCCCGTTATAGCTTCTACCAGCTCGGCCTGGCCATTTCCCTCTACACCAGCGATGCCCAGTATCTCTGCCGGATATAGCTCTAGATTTACTCCTTTAACAGCTAAGACTCCTAGATCGTTCATCACCATTAGATCTTTTACTATTAAAATAGGCTTAGATCCCTGCAAAGATCCCCTATCCCCTATTTCCCGATATACCAAATCAACCTCTCTCCCTACCATCATCTCTGATAGTTTCTCTGGTGTAGCAAGCTCTGTTGGGATTTCACCAGCGATCCGGCCCTTTCTAAGCACAACAATCCTATTGGTTATCTCAATCGCTTCTCTGATCCTATGGGTTATAAATATAATAGTAGCCCCTTTTAACGAAAGATCCCTTATAAATCTAAAGAGCTCCTTAACCTCATATGGGGTTAGAAAGCTTGTTGGCTCGTCCAATATCAGCACGTTAGCACCTACAAATAGAGCTTTCAAGATCTCTGCCCTCTGTCTAGTACCAAGTGGTAGACTCTCCACAGGGATGTGGAGAGGAATATCTAGACCCAATGTCTTTATCAGCTCTTTAGCTCTTAACTCAATATCTCTGTAATCGAGTTTAGCTAGAGAGCCTGTAAATCCCCTTTTTGCAATTAGACAGAGATTCTCTAAAACTGTGAAAGTTGGTACCAGTGAGAAGTGCTGGTGAACCATATATATCCCAGCTGACATAGCGTCTGAAGGTCCTCGGAACCTCACCTCTTTCCCATTAACGTATATATATCCTCTTGTTGGCCTTAGAAAACCTGAGAGTATTTTCATAAGCGTGGTCTTGCCCGCCCCGTTTTCACCTAGAAGACCTAAAATCTCTCCCCTGTATATATCTAGGTCAACTCCGTTGAGGGCACGTGTACCGTCTGGATATACTTTCACTATGCCTCTCATCGATATATATGGTTCTCCTCGATCTTTATAATCTCTGCGATCCATGCTATATCCATCATTAGTTATTCTAAGGCTAAATTATATTCTCCATGCTGTAGAAGTGGCGCAATCTATATAAGCTCTTCTGAATACTCTATCAACGATCGAAAATGTCTGTTTGCTCAAAGGTTAGATACATATGGATGGACGGGGAACTCATTGGATGTGAGAGAGCATCTGTACATGTGCTAACACATGCTCTACACTACGGCACAGCTGTATTTGAAGGGATCAGAGGATATTGGAGTGAGAAAGCCAAGAACCTATATATATTTAGGCTTAGAGATCATATGATGAGGTTTGTTAACTCAGCTAAGATCATTGGGCTCAGGCTTAACCATAGCCTCGAAGATCTTATAGAGGCTGTGATTAGAACGGTAAAGGCTAATGAGTTCCAGGAGAACATATATATAAGGCCTATAGCATTCGCCGGAGAGGGTAGTATATCGCTAGATATATCGAAGATCCCTACTAGAGTCTCTATAGCAGCATTCCCATTTGGTCATTATCTAAAGCCAAAGGGTGTTAAGGTGAAGGTTGTGAGTTGGAGAAGGGTTCCTAACTATTCTATGCCTGTTATAGCAAAGGCTTCTGGGATCTATCTCAATTCTGTAATAGCACTCTCAGAAGCCATATCCTCTGGCTATGATGAAGCTATATTGCTAGATTGGAGGGGCTATGTATCTGAAGGTTCTGGGGAAAATATATTCATTGTGAGAAAAGGGGTTATCTATACACCCCCTGTATATGCATCTATATTAGAGGGTATTACAAGGGATACCGTGATAAGGATTTCCAGAGATCTTGGCTATGAGGTTGTTGAGAGAGATATAGCTAGGGAGGAGCTATATATAGCGGATGAGATCTTTATGAGCGGAACTGCAGCAGAGATCACACCAGTAATCGAGGTTGATGGAAGAACAATTGGAACGGGTTCTCCAGGAGTGGTGACGGAGAAGATTATGGAATATTATAAGAGAGTCGTCTATAATGAAGTTCCTAAGTACAGCGAGTGGATTACAGAGGTCTACTAGCTCTCCATTGAGGAGAACCTTATTATAGTTAGCGCTACATGCTTAATACCGTTGACGAAGTCCTGGATCCTTATATTTTCGTTGGGAGCATGAGCCCTAGATCCATAGTATCCTACCCCAGAGCCTGTCATAGGGGTTTTAGCTATATCTGTAAAGTAATATATAGGGCCTGAACCTCCTGATAGAGGGGATACGCTTGGCTCTCTGCCATATGCTTCTACAGCAGCCTCTATCGATGCTTTAACTATTTTCTCGTGGGGAGACGTATATCCAGATCTATACATGCTGTGAACCACAATCTCAGCATCTCCGAAGCCTTTTTCAGCTATATATCTTTTAAGCCTATCAAGGATCTTCTCCGGGTCTTGTCCTGGTACTGGTCTAATATCTATCTTAGCCCCAGCTATAGAGGGTACAATGGTTTTCGAGCCCTTACCTGTATATCCAGAGTAGAGACCTGAAACGTTTAATGATGGTTCTAGATAGAGTTTTCTGAGGGCATCATAGCCTTTAACGCCTCCAACGAACTCTCTTAAGCCTAGCTCTCTAGCCATTTCCTCAAGTTCTGAGAGATCCATTTTCCTTATCAGCTCCTCCCCAAGCCTTATGAACTCAGGATCTATGTCATCATAGAAGCCAGGCACATAGATCTTCCCATTCTCATCCTTTAAAAGGGTTAGAAGCTTAGCCATTCTCCACACAGGATTAGGTACGAGAGGAGCATTACCGCTATGTACATCTCTAGATGGTCCCCTTAATATGATTTCTATATATAGCATGCCTTTAAAACCTAAAGTAATTCCGAGTCTTCCATCCCTTCTCACATATCCTGTCTCCCATATACCGCCATCTGATCTG
This sequence comes from Sulfolobales archaeon, assembly GCA_038897115.1. Taxonomy (NCBI): domain Archaea; kingdom Thermoproteati; phylum Thermoproteota; class Thermoprotei; order Sulfolobales; species Sulfolobales archaeon. Next base: position 6,164 of record JAWAXC010000115.1, read on the forward strand.
ATCCATGACTTGTTATCTTCAACAATCTTACCTATAGTCGGGGATCCTATTTCCTCTTCACCCTCGATCAACATCTTGATCTTTAGATCCATCGTATCTAGATACGGGGATAGAGCATCTAGAGCACAGATCCTCGCAGCTATATTACCCTTATTATCCGCAACACCTCTTCCAAATAGAAAATCCCCTTTCCTAGTAAGCTTAAATGGATCGCTTTCCCAGAGCTCAAGAGGATCTGGGGGTTGGACGTCATAGTGGTTATATATCAATATACTTTTAGATCCAGATCCTATTTCTGCAAAAA